>JAJZEU010000139.1:5128-9720 GCA_021805625.1 Microcaldota archaeon | reverse complement strand
TAGTAGTATATGTCGCTGAAATCTATGTGGCTCAGATCTCCCCCCCATGTTGGCACGGGCTTGCCTTTGAATATTTCATAAGCCCTGAGCCTCTTCTCCAGCATCCAGTCCGGCTCCCCTTTTATTGCAGAAATCTCTCTTACCACTTCCTCTGATATGCCCTTCTTTGTCGAAGAGTATACAAACGTATCGTGGAAGCCGTACTTCTCCTCATATTCGCTTCCAGATGCGACAATCTCCTTCTCAGTAGGCAAACCTCCCACCCGTTCACTGCGGCTTGTACGCAAACTTGCAGCCAAAGGAATTAAGCGCCATGCACGCTGTGCATATGCACGCATTCACATACTCGCGCTTGCCATCGGCTATCTTGACAGAAAGTGTTTCTATCATGTTCCTGTCGAGCTTCGCCTCTATGTCTGCTATGCGCTTTGAGTACTTGTTTGATAGATACTTACTCACTGCGGCCTGGGCAACTCCAAGAGCATCGGCTATCCTCTCCTCCTTCATGCCGTGCTTGTTCGTAAGCTCTTTGGCTATGCTGGCCCTTACAGCTGGTATTATTGTAGAAACAGTAAGAGTATACTCGCTCATCAAACCACATATAACTCAGTTATATGAATAAATATATAAGCCTATCTGAAAAAGCACGACATGCGCTTTACAACTTAGGGATTTGTGACGTAAAACAAGTAGTAATGAAGGTCTGTAAAGAAAACGCAAGATTTATAAGATTTGGTGTTACAAATTGTTGCCAGTAGCGTTTAGAGCATTTTCTAAACTTCCCCACCCTCTAAACGCTGCTTTTCCTACTTCTCTGTTTTGATTCCGGTAAAACTGCGAGTATTCACATACTCTTAGCGATATAAAGATACCACAAAAGCTGCCATCATATCGGAATTCCGCAAAGTAAGTCAATATATTTATTAGTTGTTGAGCAATAGTTATACATTGCAGGTCGAGAGGAGGGCATGAAAAGATTCAAGACAACCGCGGAGATAAAAATTCCGGAAAAGCTCATAGACCAGATTGTGGGCCAAGACAATGCAGTGAACATAGTGAAAAAAGCAGCGAAACAGCACAGAAACGTACTGCTGATAGGCGAACCTGGAATAGGAAAGACCCTGATAGCACAAGCTATGGCGGAACTCCTCCCCGCCACTGATCTTGAGGATGTGCTTACATACAAGAACTTCAATAATGAGAACAACCCAGTAATAAAGGTCGTGAAAACATATCCTAACATTCCTGAGGCCGGAAAGCCCCTTGGCGACGGCCAAGGCAGGCAGATATTGCAAAAGGAAAAGCTCAAAGGGAGGGCAGATTTAAGCAATTCTTCCAACAAGATGGTGCCGGTGATAATCCTCGTTGTAATAATACTGTTCGGATTGTCGATATCCGGAATATTCAAGGGCTATGAGATCATCGTACTTGCAGCCCTAATACTTGGAGTTCTGATTTTCGGGTCCATGGCGCTTTTCATAGGAGGCCTTACCAGAAGAGCCGGAGTATTGCCAGGCATGTTCGATACGAACGAGCCAAAACTCATAGTTGACAATACTGGCATGGCCCATGCCCCGTTCGTCGATGCAACGGGCAGCAGGGCCGGAGCTCTGTTTGGCGACGTGAAGCACGATCCTTTGCAGAGCGGAGGGCTTGGCACTCCGCCGCACCTCAGGGTCGAGAGCGGCGCAATACACAGGGCCAACAAGGGCGTGCTGTTCATAGATGAGGTTGCAAACCTGGAGCCGAAATCGCAGCAAGAGCTCCTGACCAGCATGCAGGAGAAGAAATATCCCATAACCGGGCAAAGCGAGATGAGCTCGGGCGCATTGGTAAGGACGCAGCCTGTGCCAGCGGATTTCATCCTTGTCGCAGCAGGCAACATGCAGGACATGCAGAACATGCATCCCGCATTGAGATCGAGGATCAGAGGCTACGGCTACGAAGTCTACATGGATTCATCGATGAAGGATACTATGGAGAATAGGGACAAGCTTATACAGGTAATAGCCCAGGAGGTGACGAAGGATGGCAAGATTCCGCACTTCGACTATGACGCCTGCATGGAAATCGTCGAAGAAGCGAGGAGAAGGAGCGGGAGGAAGAACAGGCTAACCTTAATTATAAGGGACCTTGGAGGGCTTATTAGGGCTGCCGGAGACATAGCTATAGAACATGGCAGGAAGGCAGTGACAAGGGAAGATGTGATTGCAGCAAGAAAACTTGCAAGGCCGCTTGAGGCGCAGTTTGTAGACTATGCTTTGGAATACAGGAAGGACTATAAGGTATTCTCGACGAAAAGCTTTGCCATAGGCAGGGTCAACGGCCTTGCAGTGCTTGGCTCTTCGTACCTCTCTTCGGGCATAATCATACCGATTGTTGCGGAGATAACGCCCGCCAGCTCGAGGGCGGAAGGCAAGATAATTGCCACAGGCAAGCTCGGCAAGATAGCGCAGGAAGCTGTTAAGAACATAAGCGCAGTGATAAAGAGGCACATGGGCAGAGACATATCAAGCTATGACATACACATACAGTTCCTGCAAACATATGAAGGCGTGGAAGGGGATAGCGCTAGCATTTCGGTAGCGGTAAGCGTAATCTCGGCGCTTGAGGGCATACCAGTAGACCAATCCATCGCGATGACAGGTTCGCTGTCTGTGAGGGGAGATGTACTGCCAGTGGGCGGCGTTACCGGCAAGATAGAAGCGGCAATAGATGCAGGGCTCAAGACTGTGATAATACCGCAAAGCAACAGGGAGGATATCTACATAGACAAGGAAAGGTTAAGGAAGATTAGGATAATACCTGTTAGAAACATTGCGGATGTTCTGGAGCATACCCTTAAGAAGAGCAGCAGAAGAGACGCAATAACAAAAGAGCTCAGACACTACATAACTACAGACAACAGGGAGCGGGAGCCGCTTGTTGTTGAAAGGAAGGAGCAAAAGAGCTGATGCTGATGGAAGAGAAGCCAAGGCAGAAGTTGGAGTCACTGGGCAAGCTGCTGGTAGGCGACATAAACAGCGGAAAGAACCCGAAGTTTATAACAGCAGCAAGGACCAAGTCCAACATAGTCTACGACAGCAAGTCTGGTTTCCTTGGCTTGGGCAGAGCGAAAGAAGAAAGGAGTTTCATAAACGTTGCGCAATCCAAGAGGTTCATGCAGACCGTTGCGATAGCGGCCAAGTGCCACAGGTTTCTGGCCGAGAACCTCCATACCACCATAAGGGGCCTTTTCTACCAGCTCAAATACTCCCTTGGGGAAGACATAGATGAAAGCATCTTCAGCGAGCAGTCAGAGTCGAACCCGCTTATAGAGGACATAGAGGTTGCGCTTGACATGAAGAGGGAAGACCTGAACCTGAATGCTACGAGAAGGGGAGTGCTTGCAGGCAATATCAAGGTGATAGACAGGTTCGGCGGCGAGAGGACCGAAATAGACTGCAGCAAGCAGGGAAGGAGCGGATGGAGCATTCCGAGCGACGTCGACAATGATATAGAATTTGTCGACATGACGGCAAAGTATGTGCTTATTGTAGAGAAGGATGCGCTCTGGCAGAGGCTCAACGAAGACGGCTTCTGGAAGAAGGAGAATGCAATACTAATAACCCCACAGGGGCAGGCAACAAGAGGCACAAGGAGGCTTATAAGGAAGTTTGCGGACATGCACATACCAATTTATGTCTTCACGGATTCGGATGCGTGGGGATGGTACATATACTGGACCATCAAGACAGGCAGCATAAACCTCGCATATATCGGAAAAGAGATTGCGACCCCCGAGGCAAGGTTCATCGGTGTGACGATATCGGACCTTGACAAATACGAATTCCTGAAGAAGCTCACGATAAAAGCTACGGAGGTAGACCTAAAGCGCGCCCAGGAAATGCTGGGCTATGAATGGATCAGGCAGCACAAGGAGTGGGTCACTGAGCTTGAGCGCATGATTAAGTCGAAGATAAAGCTGGAGCAGGACGCCCTTCAGGGGCCGAGACTTACCTTTGTGGACGAGTACATAAGGGAGAAGATAAAGAACAAGGAATTCCTGCCGTGATTCATGAAGTCATGATGCGGTGTAGCCAGAGTACCAATCAGACTGTAATTGACGTGCCTGCATAGAACCTCATTTATTTCAACCCGTTAATTGCGGCCAGCGATGCCTCTCTCAGCGATTCTTTCACGTCTTCCAGTTCCTCCGGCTTGGCCTTTCCGAGTATGTTAACGCCGTAGTACCCGTTGTTTATGTCTGCAATCTCTATCTTAAGTTCTTTCACCGAACCAATGCGCTGCTCCTTCATTGTTCTGATGCGATGCTCCAGGGCCTTCTTGAAGCCTTCAAAGGGTTTTGCAGTGGGCAGTTCGACCCTTTGCTTAAAATTCACCTCTCTTGACCTGTTGTAGTTTAGCACTACTGCTTGTATGAGTATGCCGTTCGGCATGTAGATATGGGTATTATCGTCGCTTAACAATGAGGAATAGACTATGCCGACCTTCTCCACTGTGCCAGTGAACCCTGGCACCAGTATGTCATGAGGATATGATGGCGTCAGGTTGCCGTATTGCCATGTTGATATGGGTATGCGTTCTCCTAT
>JAJZEU010000139.1:0-5118 GCA_021805625.1 Microcaldota archaeon | reverse complement strand
ACGATGGCGGCATGTTGCCGTACTGCCATGTCGATATGGTTATGCGCTCTCCGATTCTGAAGGGTTTTGTTGCTATTATCTCCAGCCCTGAGAGTATGTTGCCCAGCGTATTCTGCGCTGCAAGCCCTACCACTATGCCGAGGAAGCCAGCACCAACAAGCAGACCGGTTACGTTTACCTTGAACTCGTAAAGGATTATTATCGCGATTATAGCATAGCAAACCAGCCTGAAAAGGTCAGCGATAAGGTTGCCTTCCTCGGCGAGCAGCTTGGTGCCGGCACGCCTTATGCCAAGACCTATTGTTTCTATTGCCAGTATGCCGAACAGTACGGTTGCAACTACGTGGAGATAGATAAGATATGGCGCGGGCACCAGCTTATAGGATTCAAATGCGTTGACTATTGCTATGCCGATTATTACCAATATTAAGCCTATTGCGACATTCCTCTTCAATGAAGGCAATCAAACACTTTTTTAGCTTTCGATGTATGGCGCAAGGAAGTAGGCAAGGGAAGCCTCGCCTATCAGGCGTACTATCGAATCAACGCAATTCTTCCGATACTTCGCATCGCCTACCTTTATTTCAAACACTTTACCACCTTGTAGCAGTAGGTATATTTATGAGAAGAAATCAGTCATTTGATTAAATGGCATACAAAAATATTTAAGTATTCCTCTGCCTCAGCGAAAGGACTCTGCATCCAAATATGAGTGATAATAGGTAACAAAGAAAAATATAGGTTTCTTGTCGCCCCCTTATCAGAAAGTTCCACCTGCTTTTCCCTGTTTTACAGCCATAATACTCGATCAGACCTGCCTGCAGAAGGAGTCATCTTTATTACAGAATGCACACGAACGAAATTGTAATATGCAAACAGACGTCCAACTTGTAGATCCCAGAGTTTTCTGGCTCTTAAAACCTCTTCTCTGATGAGTTTTACTTCTTACGACCTCCTTTCGGAACTACTGTACAGGCCGCGGTCTTCTTCAGCAACTACTAGGACCTACCATGGCAACTTCCCAAGATCCGGAAGGCCTATCTTCTGCATCGCCTTTTCCTGATCTTCATAGTACTCCTTGCAGAACGCATTGATGTCGTGCATGTTCCTTGTGCCAAGCCCGTTCAGGCGCTCTAGTATCTTTGCCCTTCTCTGCTCCTCCATTATTATTTCCGAAGGGGGATAGCCCGTAAGCTTCGAGAGCGTGTCGCGGTATGTAACGCTTGGAAGTATGTCAGTGCCCCTGTGGGTCTTGTAGTCATAGGTGTAGAGGTCTGACATGAGCACCTGCGTTTCTATGCCGGATATCTCGGAAACCTGCGTTATCTTCCTTACCATCCTGCCTTTCTCCGGAACCTGTGATACGATGGCAATTGCATCGATGAGAGGCACTATGTCCATGTCCACGTTCATCGGGCTGTGTTGCAGCCTTGTGACAACATCCCTTGCAGTGCTGGCGTGTATAGTGCCCATCGAGATCTTCCCTATGTTCATTGCAGTCATCATGTCCTTTGCTTCGCTTCCCCTGACCTCGCCTATTATTATCATGTCCGGCCTCATCCTCAACGCGTTCTTGACAAGGTCTTCCATTGGCACAGAAGGATCGGTCTCAAGCCTTACGCAGTTCTCCTGTGTTTCAGTGTTCAGCTCGTATGTTTCCTCAATGACCACAATGCGCTCCTCTGGCCTGAAGAAGCTGAACATCGCATTGAGAAGCGTTGTCTTTCCGCTCGCAGGCATCCCTCCTATCAGCAGGTTTGCCGGCCTTACCTTGAGGCCATCCACGTATATCCATAGCCTTGCTGCCATCTGATAGCTCATCTCTCCAGCATTTATCAGGTCTATTATGCTCATTGCTGTTGGCTTGAAGTTCCTTATCGTTATGTCTGCGCCTAGCGGCGAGTCCACTATGTTCACCCTTGAGCCGTTGGGCAGATGCACGTCGAATATCTTCTTGCTTGCTACTGCCGTGGTGGCATACATCTTCATCTTTGCAACGAGCATCTCAAGGTCCTTCTTGCTATTTATAGAGTCCTTTGTCTTTATGAAACCTGACTTCGTCGTGTAGAGGAAGATATTGCTTATGTTGTTTACCATTATGTCCTCAACATCAGGATCATAGAGGTATTTGTCTATCGGGTCGAACTTCTTGCTGTCTGCTATCACTCCATCTATTTCACTCTTGCTCGCATCCGGCTTTATGCCCTTTACCACCCGCTCTATGTACTTGTTCCTGTCCGATTCCTCTGGTATCTTGCTCAGCTGCTCAGACATCCTCTCATACACAGCACGCCTGAGGTCATAATTATTATTGTTGTTCCAATCCATGCGATCAACCAATTTATCAAAAGCAAAACTTTTATTACCTATTGGAGGGAGTAGGTAGGCTCCTGTATCTCCTTCATTATCATGGCGTTTGCTACGGCTCCTGCAAACTTCTCCTCCGCTTCTACAGCCTTTTCTTTTCCCAGAAGCGCCTTGTAGTGCATGGGCGCTACAACCTTGACCTTCATCAGTTTTGTAGCGCTTATCGCATCATCGACGTCCATCGTATACGTGCCCCCCATCGGTATGAGCGCTATGTCAACATCTACCCTTGACATCTCGTTTATCACATCGGTGTCCCCGGCATGGTATATCGTAGCTTCGTTCAGTTTCAGCACATATCCGACCCAGCCGCTGCTGGGGCTGTGGAAGCTGCGCCTTTCCTTGACCTTATTGTATGCTGGTATAGTCTCGAAGGGTGTGCTATCGGCAATGCCGCTCTCGTTTGGGCCCACTGCTATTACATTCATGTATGATATCTTGCTTGCTGTATCCCTTGGAACTACGAAGGTGGTGCCATCTACTGCTATCTTCCTGATGTCCTGCATGCTAAAATGGTCGAAGTGAGGATGCGTTATGAAGATCATGTCCGCTTTTGGGAAGCTGTACGAATCGGAAAGAGCGAACGGGTCTATGTAGATGTGCTTTCCATTGTTCTCGATGAGGAAGCCGGCATGGTTGATCCACTTTATAAAGCCCATATCCATGCAACCACGGTGAACTACCCCGTCCTCACGGGCGGGGCTTCTGCCGCGTCCGCTTGTTTGGGACTTCTCGCTTCTTTGGAAATGCTTGCTTTCACATGCGGTATATTATTCATATAGCGCAGCATGCTACTTGTAGAGGCATGGTCCTCTGCGAGCGTCTCCCCTATGTTCCATAGGGAAAGCCCTTTGGTCATTATTATATGTGCCGAAGCCACATCCCTATCTGATACATATTTGCAGAAAGGGCACTCAAATACCCTATCAGATAGATTCAGTTTCGAAACCTTACCACAATTCATGCATACACCGGTGGTTTTTACGAACCTGCCTACTTCAGTAGGGGTGTTAGCCTTTCTTTCGAAGGCATCACGGAGTCCCCCTATAGCAGTTTGGTAGATTCTTCTTCCGTAAAGTTTCTCCCATGCGTGTATGCAGTCATTCTGATAAGCGACATATTGGTAATTCGTTGTTATATAATGCGCTATTTTGTTGTTTATGTCAATTTTCTGCTGATTCTGATGTTCAAATTCCTTGTTCATTTTATTGCGTAGTTTTTGCCTTCTCTTTGATGAAGCCTTTGTCTCTTCGTTGTATTCAGCTCTTGAAAAGGCTTTTGATAAGCTCTTTATCCTTTCAGATACTGGAATTGCATATTGAACCTTTATGCCGTTGGAGAAGGCAGCCTGGTTCTTTATGCCAAAATCAATGCCTATTGCCTTTTTGTTGTGCACCTTTTCTTCCTTTGCTATGTATGCTGTTATGTGTATGAAATAATCGCCATTTCTTTCGATAAGGTCTGCAGCTGTTAGCTCTGAATTGTCTGGCATCTGATTTAGACCGATGGCCTTAAAGTCGCCCAATCCCTGAACGCGGACGATTTTTCTCTTTTTATTCACATAATAGGTATTGTTGTATTGCATCAGCGGTATGGAATGCAGCGCTTTTATGTAATTCATTTTGCCTGTTTTATGCCCGCTCTTATTCAACGTCTGAATGGTTTTTGTGTTGCTCTGCAATCTTGTTATCAAATACTCTTTCATCTGAGATGATAGTATATTCAGTTCCCTGTTTTCAAATGCATCCTTGACCTTTACTTCAACCTTCCTGATTTTATAGTCTTTGTATGATACCAATTCATTTATGCCTTTTGCCATCATATAGTTTGTGAACCACTTGCCCTCCAGAAACAACCTTTTGATTTTCTGCAACTTCTCATTTGATATTTTGTTTTTGTCGAATTTTATCTTGTATATCCTTGCTTCTTGCATCTCTCGCCTTGCTCTCGTCTCCTTGCCCTTTCTGCTTATTCTGAGGTTCTTTCCCATGATGTTTGCCATGTCATTTGCCCTGAGTTTCAACATATCTTTATATGTATTTTCATCAATAATTTATTATGTGTTTGCTCGCTTTCATCCCCCTCCCTTACAGAAGAGGACTTCCTACTCGCAAAAGTTAATAAATGGGGCGCTAGGATGCTTGGAATCAGGCAGCTGCAGGGATATGAGAGAGTCCATTATGAAAGCAAGGCAGCCATAGAACTGAAATCGATTATTCGGCCTGCAGCGCGGGAAGCTGCGCTGACGCAGATGCAGGAGGCCAGCATCGACACGTACATCAAGAAAAAAATGAAAGAGCAGCACATACCGGGCGTAGCAGTTGGCGTCTACAAATATGGCGAGGTCCTTTTTGCCAAGGGCTACGGTGTCGGGGATCTGAAGCAGAGATTTCCAGTCAGGCCCGAGACACCTTTTTGCATAGCATCGATGGGCAAGCAGTTTGTATCAGCTGCGATAATGATGCTTGCGGAGAAGCACAAGGTGAGCCTGGAAGACAGCCTGGCAGACTACTTCCCGAAATCGCCGGTGCGCTGGAAGGAGATAAGGATTGTGAACCTCCTCTCGCATACATCGGGCCTTTCGGCATACCTTGACGGGGCGCTCGTGAGGCCCGGAGGCGCCTTCGACAGGAGGATGGAATACAGCGAGGAGCAGCTCGTAGAGAAAACGAAGGGCCTGCCGGTTCTATTCAAGCCGGGAAGGAGATGGGAGTACAGCAATACCAACTACATGCTGCTCGGCGTCATAAT
>JAJZEU010000085.1 GCA_021805625.1 Microcaldota archaeon | reverse complement strand
GTTGTACTGAAAAGACGGCCCTATTCGAAGCCAGTGCAAGGTCCCTTATCTGGTATAGCTGCAATCTTTTTATAATATCATCCCAATATAACTATATTGTTATACTAGAATGATAATATATAAATATCTTTGTCGCTTAAGAAGGAAATTATAACGTGGACTCCGCGAAGTTCCAGCACATTACGCAAATTCCTTTTGATATTGTTTAATATTTTTAGTGCTTTTACCACGGACTTATTCAATTGTACTGTAGTTACATCTCTCATTATATATCACCTATAGTTTGTATATAGCATATTATATATGAAGGCGTTTCTGTTGCGCGTTAAGGTAAGTAAATGCCTGTGTTTGTAAGTCGCACTATGGGTACGATGGAAGTAGTGGACTCTGCGTCCAGTCGACCAAAGGTTCGATGGATGTATAGTATTAATCACTGGGATTATAATTTTTCCTTAATAAGCTGCTCTAGTATGGGATCGGATATGGCATAATTACCCTTATTATCCTTGTCTACATACCCAAGCTTATTCAAAGTGCTCATGTATTTGGAAAGGCTTGTGTTATTGAATCCTGTTTCCTCTATTAAATCTGCGAATCGTGTATGCCCTTGTGCAAGGGCCTTTACCACCACGATAAGTCTTTCTGACCCTATGCCCAATTTTCCTATGCTCTCTAGCTCTTGGGCGACTATCTTTTTGGCCTCTTTTATCGTCTCTTTTAGAGCTGGATTTGGATTCTTAAGATGTGTATAATTATAGCCAAAAAGTGTAAGCCAACCAGGAAGACCGTCAAGGTTTTCTTCAACAAGTATTCCGGTCTTGGTATCCATCTCTAGACCTACTTCCTTTGTACCTGCTTTTAGGAAACCGAGACTCACCGTGGTTCCCCATCTCTTTACATCCATTTTTGTTATCGCCCTTCCATATAGGGGGCTCTTCGCTCCGGGCTCTATTATGGACTTCATTACGCCTATTGTGGAGCCGGTTATCACGAATGTAACCTTATCATAATAATAATCGTATATGTGCGCAAGTATCATGGTGACACCACGAGGATTGCTGAGCCACTGCGCCTCGTCCACCAATATGAATAGCCGTTTGGTTTTGCCTAAGACAGCATTCAGACCCTCCTTTAGGAAGACCTTGTTATAGCTTACACCCAAATTCAAAGACACGTGCGGTATTTTGATTTCCGCTCTAAGGCCTAAACTGGCTCTCGATTCTTTAAGAGATGACATTAGCGATTGCATAAAGTTACTGTTCTCCCTAGCATCTATCACTATATTTTTGTATCCTAGTTTTGTGATTGCACATCTCGCTAACGAAGTCTTTCCTACCCTTCTTGGACCAAGGAGGATGACCCAGTCCTTCTGCTTGAGATATTGTACAAGTGTTTCGAGTTCCTTCTCCCTGCCATAAAGATAACGGGGATCCGATTTCGGCTGTGTATCAAATAATTTCATAATACCACTTACTTAGTAAGCCCCATTACTAGATAAGTATCATATCTAAAGATTAATAAAGGTTTGTTGTAGCCATATGACTATTTTTCCGTCGATCCGCCGTCGTAAATTCTTGGTGGACTCCGCGGGATTCGAACCCGCAACCTCCTGCATGCCATGCAGGCGCGCTACCGTTGCGCCAGGAGCCCGGTTACTGCAATCTGCAGAAATAATGCCACAGAAAACTATATATCAGTGACACCGCATGTAACCAGTCTACAATCACTTTCTGAATCCCAGAAAATAGGCCACAAAAATGCTCCCTCTGCTTTGCCGCGAAAGGCCTGCAATGCAGCTTGTCATTATGCCCTCTTCCTGAAAAGTAAGTATGCAGCAATTGCTACAATAATCACAACCACAGCAACTATCCCAATGTATAGGAACTGCGTTGCATTTTGCGTATGCGGTGCTGTTGTAGCAGGTATAGTACTCGTGGAAGGTGCTGTTGTAGAAAGAACCGTCGTAGAAGGCGCCGTTGTGGAGGGTGCAGCTGTGCTTTGGTTGCTTATGGTGCTTACCGGGCTCTGCAGTACATTAAGCGCTAAGTCTGCTTGCGGTGATGGATCATCGCCAGTCGCAACCAGCGATATGTTGTATGAGCCTGCAGGAACAGCGCTCCCCACATGTATATTCATGGTGCCGGAGTATGTTGGGTCGCCATATGTATCGCTAAGTGAAACGCTTATGCCCTCCCCGCTGAGCGCACCCTGATTGACCACACCCAGGGTAGTCCCCCATGCCGAGCCGCTCGCAAGCTTGACGGTATAATTCACGCTTGCTGCTGAGCCTTGGCTGACAGAAACATGGGAGCTGGAAAAGAGAATTGAGGACGTGCCAATTCCTCCTTGTGCCCCAGCTGCGCCAACAAAGCTCACTATTGCAAATACCCCCACAATAAAAATCCATTCCCGCATCGCTACACCTATGCCAAAATCTGCCTGGTAGCTATTTATTACAATGCGGGAAAAGCGGATATTTTATTACAAGGTTATAAAAAAGGACAAGAAGGGCAACATAATCCTATACGGGCGATATGAATAAGATGTTGCCTCCCCTGAGCAGTATCGTGCCAAGCTTGGCTTTCAGGTTGCCGCCGTCGAGCTCCTCGGCGTTGTCCATGACTATGTTCATGTGCACATCGAACGACGTAACCTTGCCCCTTATCTCCAAGCCGTTCTTCAGCCTTATCAGCACATTCTGCCCTATTGCCTTGTTAAGCAAGTCAAATGGTCTCTCCTGCATGCAATCAACTGATATAGTGTAAGCTCATTATTTATAGGTTACCCATCACTTCTTCGGCTTTATTTTTGCCAGGTCATCCTTGTTTATCGCCAGAGATACAGTGCCTGTGCCAAGCAGTATCTGCTTGCCCGCAAGTATGTTCTCCGTTACCCCTTTCATCGGATCCACCTCTCCGAATGCCGCTGCATTGACAAGGTGTTTGACCGTTTCCTCATACGCTGCCCTTGCAAAGACCGAGAGCTTCTCTCCTGACAGACCGTGCCTCCCTACATTCTTTATCCCCCCGCTGAATGTCATCGCATCCGCCAGCAGAAGCAGATGCCTATCATTGACGTCTATCCTCTGCTCCTCCATAAGCTTCTTGAGCTCCATAGCCAAAGCATTCCTCGCCGCTTCAACACCAAAGACCTGGTATATCTTGAAGATGTCGTTGGTGTAGATCCTGGATCTGTCAACACCTTCTATGGGAAGTATGAGGTCTATGTTGCTGTCGGCAGTGAGTATGTAGAACTCGCCAGTTTTCAGGTCTTGCCTCACCACCGCCTTTCCTGCGCCTTCTATGCCGTTGACCGTAAGGTTCATGAGCTTGACGCTGCCTGCCCTTATCTCCTTGAGATTTTTCGTGTGCATCTTTGCAGTTATCACGTTGCCTTCGGTTTCGGTTTCCACTCCAAGCAGTTTGCCTATCTTTGAAGCCACGCCCTTCGCAGTGAGTTCTGTTGTGTCGAGCACCTGTGGGTCGAGCCTTGCCTTTATAGTGCCTTTTGAGAAGTTCTCGACGGTGCGCTTTGCAAGGTCCCTGACCTTTATCTCATCTATCCTCTTCACTATCTCCGCAACTTTCTCGAAGCTGTTCTTGACCTTGTCTTCAAGATAGACGTAGGAGAAGGGTGTAGAAGGCTTCTTCTTAGCATCGACTAGCTCAACGAGCCTCGGCAACCCCGCTGTGGCAATGACCGATTCTGTTGCGACGCCTGCAAAGTGGAAAAGTCTGAGGATCATCTGCGTTCCCGGCTCTCCTATGCTCTGTGCCGCTATTACGCCCACCGGCTCTCCGGGTGTTATCTTAAACGCATTTTTTTCTTCGGCCATGGCATCACTCCTTCGACTTTGCAAGCTTGACCTTTATCGGGTCTATTGCGTCACCGCCATATATGGTTTCTATCATATTGCCGTGCACGTCTCTTACGCTATTATCTTCGTAAACATAGTAGTCCTGCAGCGCATTGATGAGCCTCCTCTGCAGGTAGCCGCTCCTTGCTGTAAGCAGCGACTTGTATGATTCCGATATTCTGGATCCTATGGCGTGCATGTACATGTCTACAGGTGAAAGGCCGGTCCTGAAGCTAGATTCTATGAACCCGTGGTCAACAGGATCTACAGACCTTGCCTTCAGGTGCGGCAGCACTCTTCCGCTGGCGTAGCCCCTCTTTATCCTGGTGCCTCCGAGCGTTGCCTGCTGGCCAAGGAACATGCTCATCTGGACAAAGTTGAATACCGAGCCCCTGCCTCCCACGTTGGCTATGATAAGGGCATTGTTCATCTTCGGCACATTCTTCGATATCAGCGTTTCGGCTCCCTTTGCCGCCTTGTTGAGCTCGAATAGTATCATCTGTTCCAAAGACTGCCTCATGGTGTAACCCACCAGCGGCTCAAGTTTTCCGGACTTATACTTGGCAATCAGCTCCGCGACATTTGCGAGGGTGTTCTTCAGCATTGCGCCGCGCTCCGTATCTGTGGCCTTGTCTATCATGTACTCCTTGACTCCGACTGTCACTCCGTAGAGAGTAACGAAGGCATCTGCAGCCCTTGCTGCCCTCTCTATGAACTTCCTCAGATCTGTCATCCCATACTTGACTGCAATGCTTGTGAGTATGGCGTTGTATGCCTCTTTCGTGATCTGGCCCTCAACGAGCCTGCCAGAACTTATATTCACCCTGCCACTCTTTGTCTGCAGGTCAAGGCTGAGGTCCTTCGGCAGCAGCATCGAGAATATCGCCCTGCCGTCATACATTCCTCCCTTCATCGCCTTCGGCAGTTCATATACTCCGGCCCTGCTCAGCATGTATGCTGCTTCCTTCTTGTTGACCGCCGTTTCGCCCAGTGTGAGGATAAACATGCCCGTAAAGTCGTCGTGCATGCTGCTTATTATCGCAGCCCCGTTCCTCGGCGAGAAGACCTGATTCTCGACCTCCATGAGGTACTTCGCCTCTGCCTGCGATTCCAGTGTCTGCGGAACGTGCAGGTTCATCTCGTCTCCGTCAAAATCAGCATTGTATGGGTTAGTTGTGCACACGTTTATCCTGAAGGTCCTGCCAGGCAGCACCCTGACTCTGTGTGCCATTATGGATATCCTGTGCAGCGAAGGCTGCCTGTTGAAGAGCACCATGTCGCCATCCGCGAGCTGCCTCTCTATGACCATGCCCGCGCTAAGCTCCTTCAATAGCTCCTCCCTGTTGGTATCGGCTACCCTTTTCCTCTTGCCGTCTTTTGCGATTACATTGAGCACTGTGGGATATTCATTCCTGGAGAGAAGCACCTTCGCCTTCTCTATGTTCCATTCCGTAACGTAGAACGGAACGGTAAGCACACTTGCTATCGGCATCGGCACGCCTACCTCATCAACTGCTATTGAAGGGTCGACAGATATTACCGTTCTGGAGGAGAAGTTTACTCTCTTTCCGCTGAGATTGTACCTGAATCTGCCTTCCTTGCCCTTCAGTCTCTGCGCAAGAGTCTTGAGCGCCCTTCCGCTTCTGTGCCTCGCCGGAGGTATGCCCGAGGTCTCGTTGTTGAAATATGTGGTAACATTGTACTGAAGAAGCTCCCACAGGTCGTCGATTATAATCTGAGGCGCACCTGCATTGATATTCTGCTCCAATCTTTGGTTGATCCTCATTATGTCCACAAGCTTGTGCGTCAGGTCATCCTCGCTCCTCTCTCCAGATTCAAGCGTTATAGACGGCCTTACATTGACCGGCGGCACAAGCAGGGCATTAAGGACAAGCCATTCGGGCCTGCTTGTCTCCGGGTCTATGCCGAGCACCTGCAGGTCGTCGTCGCTTATCTTAGCAAGCATGTCCCTTATCTCGTCCGGCTTTATCCTAGTTTCCCCAATGTAGAAGTATGTGGGGGTTTCGAATTTGATCCTCTGCTGCACTGTGCCGCAGTATGGGCACTTCTTTACACTCTTAAGCTTTTTAAGCAGGGAATCCCTTTCCTCAACTGTGCTGCCTTTGTTCTCCTCGGGCTCTCCAAGCACGACTACATTCCTCATCTTCTCCCTGAGCTCTGCTATATGCTCTTCATCCAGCAAAAGCTTGTGGCACTTCTGGCAGGTTGCCTGGAGCAGTATGTGGATGACCTTGGCGAATTCCGAATGCACAACAGGCCTGATGAGCTCTACATGGCCGAAGTGACCGGGACAAATCTTGGCCCTGCCGCCGCATGTCTTGCAGATTAGGCCAGGATCTATGACCCCAAGCCTCTGGTCGAGCAGCCCCCCGTCAATGGGATAGCCATCCTCATTGTAGGTGTCGGGAATTGTGAGCTTCTCTACACTTATCCTCCTTATCTCATCCGGAGAGATAATTCCGAACTTCACATGATCTATAATCTCGGTTTGCATGCAAAACACTACGACTTGAGTCTTATCCTTGGGAAGATATGTATGCTCTTTATCTCGTCAATCAGGAGCTTGAAGGCATAACTCATTTTCACCTCCTGCAGGTCCGAGCCGCCGCAAATGGGGCAGACATCCACCCTCTTTATATAATCGTGATAGCCGATGTTGCCGCACTTATTGCAGACGAGCACCGGGGCCATGTCGCTCTGCTCCAGCAGCCTCTCCTTCAGCAGCAGGCTTGCCCCATATCCTACAAGCACGTCACGTTCCATCTCCCCGAACCTGAGGCCTCCCTGCCTAGACTTGCCTTCGGTGGGCTGGTGGGTAAGTATCTGCACAGGGCCTCTTGCCCTGACCTGCAGCTTGTTGCTGACCATGTGGTACAATCTGTTGTAGTATGCCACACCGACGAAGATGTTGGCATGGAACGGTTCCCCAGTTATACCATCATACATCTGCTCTGTGCCGAATTCGCCGAAGCCGTGCTCCTTCAGGAGCTTTCCGTATTCAGAAATCCTCTCATCGCTCTTGCCTGTAAAGGCAGTGCCGTCAGCCATCTTTCCAGACAGTGCTCCCGCCTTGCCTGCCAGCTCCTCAAGCAGGTGGCCGAATGTAAGCCTTGACGGTATGCTGTGCGGGTTGAGTATGAGATCAGGGACTATGCCGTTCTCGCTGAAAGGCATGTCCTCCTGTGGCACTACCAATGCTACGACTCCCTTCTGCCCGTGCCTGCTCGCAAACTTGTCGCCGTTCTCAGGTACCCTAAGGCTCCTTACCCTGACCTTTACTATCTTCGTAGCGCTAGGCGATTCTGTGAGCACGACTTCATCAATGATCCCGCTTTCTCCCGGTTTGAGGTACGTAGAATCATCCCTTCTCTTCTCCTCCAATCCTCCTGCACCTATGCTCTCTTCGAGGAACCTGGGCGGGGCCATCTTTCCTATAAGCACGTCCCCTTCATCGGCGCTCATCTCCGGCTCTATGATTCCGTCCTCGCTCAGTTTTGCATAGGCATGTTCTCCGAGGTAGCCTTCTGCAGTGGCAGCAGGTATCTTGAAGACGTCGCGCTGCCCACCCGGATATCTCCTCTCTTCATCGCTGTATATCTTGTAGAACATGCTCCTTCCTAGGCCCCTGTCCACAGCCCCTTTGTTTAGCACCACAGCGTCTTGCATGTTGTAGCCGTAGTAGCTTGACAATGCAACTATGAAGTTTTGGCCGCTGGGATGTGACGCAATTCCTGACGTCCTATACACTGATGTATTGACTATGGGTACCTGTGGATAGTACAATATGTAGCCCCTCGAGTCGAACCTTCTGTTGAAGTTAGTCTGGTAAAGCCCCTCGCTCTGCTTGCTGAAGCTCGCTCCCATTCCAATCCTCGGTGCGCTGTTGTATTCTGGGAAAGGCACTGTGTTTACCGTGAAGCCGAATATGGAAGTCAGGTCAAATTCAAGGTGTGTCGTTGCCTGCGTTATGTCTTTCTCGCTCATCGCCACAGCAGAATTCTCCTCCTCCTCCACATCAAGATATTCAATGACCCCGCGCCTGAGCAGGTAGTTGAAGTCTACCTCCTTGTTATTCAGTTTCTCAACCATATCACTAGTGAGTTTTGAAACGCCGTTCTCCACTACCACATATGGCTTTCTTACCCTGCCTGCATCTGTGTTGACGTGGACAGCGTTGAGCCTCGGCAGGTAGACAATGTTCACCTCCCCACTCACAATTCCCGTTCTTCTGCCGTTCCTAATCTCCTTCACGAAGGTTTCGCCATCAGCGACGTAGCCTATGATCCTGCCATTGAGATAAACGTAACATTTTTTATTTATCTGCGCCAATGCAAACACCTACTTCAATGCGTTTACTCCCATTTCCTTCAGCTTCTCTTCTGTCAGCTCCTCGTTGGCTCCTGTAGTTATCCTCGACATCATGGCCAGATACTTCGTGAGCCCTACTTCTACCCCCTCCGGCGATTCTACAGGGCATATCTTCCCCCACTGCGTGCCGTGCACCTCCCTGGCTTTGAAGTGCGGATGCTTCTTCGTAAGCGGGGATTTGACCCTTCTCAAATGGGCGTATGTGCTTATCATGTTCGTCCTTTCGAGCACCTGCGATATTCCAGTCTGGCCTGCGACCCATGTGCCCGTGCCCATGGCGTAGAGTATCTTTTCCATTAGCGTATCGGAGCTGACTATGTTCTGGACGCTCATCTTCCTGCCGCGTACGCTAGTCCTTTCTATCTGGTACTTCACATCTTTGACGAAGAACCTGAAGGCATAAGCAAAAAGCTCCTCCATGAGTCTGCCCGCAGTCTTTATCCTCTTGTTGCCGTAGTTGTCCTTGTCGTCCTGCTTTATATACTTGTTCGCAACCAGCGATGCCTTCTTCGCCATCTCTATGATATACCTTCCCTTCTCTTTTCTGTCTTCCGGCCCTGTTCCTATATGCGGAAGCAGGTAGGTGTCTATCTGGGTCTCAACCCTCCTCTGCTGGTACTCTTTAGCTTGGAACGGCGCAGAGAGTTTGCCAAGCTCAAGCAGCGCTTCACTCGGACTTAGATCCTTTGCAGCGCTCAGTTCCACGTTAAGCAAGACGTCATTCTTGACCATGCTGACATCTTCCACTGCTTCAACTACATCTTTCATCTGAAGGCCAAGCGCCCTCAGCAGCACCATCATATCCATATCCTTCGAGACTGTGGGGAAGCTTACGACGAAAGCACCGCTCTGGCTCCTCTTTACCACGCACCTTGCCCTGAAGCTTGAAGAAGTGGAGAAGACCTTGCTCACAGTTTCTGCACCTCCCTTCTCGGAAGTCGTTATGATCCTGTTTGGCGCCACATCCTCTAAGCTTATCAGAACCCTTTCAGTGCCCTTTATTATGAAGTAGCCTCCTGGGTCGTCTGGATCTTCGCCGTTCTCGGCGAGTTGCGTTCTTGTCAGCGCGTTCATGTTGCAGAGGCTGCTCCTAAGCATAACCGGCAGCTCGCCTACGAAAACATCGCCATATGATGCGCTCTTCTCTATGCCCTTTATGACGGGTATAAATTCAAGGAACATCGGCGCAGCGTAGGTAAGGTTGCGCAGTCGTGCCTCATTTGGCAGTATGTAGCGCCTTGAGCTGTCAGCCTCTATGATTGACGGTTTGTCTATTCTCAGCTTGCCGAGCTTGAGTGAGAAGCCCTCGACATTCGGGGTTATGAACTTCTGCTCCTCTATGATCTGCTGCACGCTGACTGAGATGAATTTGTTGAAGCTGTCTATCTGGTGCTGCACCAAAGAAGTCGAGGATATGTAAGATTCCATGAGTTCATTCAAGCAAGCACCCGAAAGCTCAGCCCTTCTTGACAAGGCGGTAGTACGTGTACTCCTTGCCACTGTCTTT
>JAJZEU010000079.1 GCA_021805625.1 Microcaldota archaeon | reverse complement strand
TTTGCAATCAATCGTTTCGTGAAGGAGTTGAGCGCAGAAACGGTCAGGAATACTGCAACATTGTTGCCGATAGAGGCGCTGCTTTCTGCACCGAAAGTGTTGTAAAACTTTCAAGGGAAGCTATAAACAACTGATAGCGCTTCAGAGAGGCGCAGTTCAAGAACTATCAGAAGTTACCGAAGCTTTTGGTTCTGGAAGTCTACCAAAGACAAGAATGTTGGTAGAAGCGTTAAGAATAAAAAAAAGCGTTAAGAATAAAAAGGAAGAAATAGAAATCACACCATGGATAGTCAAAATGGACCCAAAGAAGAAAATAACTATCCCGTGGTAGATATATTTCTTAATATACAGGTGATAAAATGAAAATAGAATCAGGAATATTGACATTGTCAAAAAATGATGAGGAGGGATTTGCACCAATTTTTAAGAAAATCAAAGATGCGAACCTTCCCATAATAATAGAATTGCGCGATGTTTCGGTTCCGAAACTGGAAGTGAACTTTGAAACAATTTGGGGGAAAGAAAGGATAAACTCTTACTTACTTAACTTTGCCATATTAAACCTTAAAAGGTAGGAGGTTACGAGTTCATTGATTGATATGAACAGCGTAACACTCCCAATAGGTAGTATATCCGTAATTGATAAAATAGAGAGGGATATCGGTCTGATATCAGGCATCTTCGGAAACTCTGGTGGGAAGTCGAAAGACTTCGTAGGGATTGTAAAACCCTTCCTTGCAAACAGGATAGAAGAAAGGTTTTGAAAGGGAATGCAAGAAAATAAAGATCGGCGAAAAGGAATATCTTGCAGTCGAAGAGAAAATCTGATACAAGGGATGGCGAATTCCTATATATTTTCTTCTCAAAGGAACTTGGCGTGGATCAACTGAGGAAAAAAGAGTCGAAGTTTATCATGAGGATGAAGAAAGGCGACGAACTGGCAAAGAAGGCAAGGAAACACAAAGCAGTCCAGATGTTTCCCTCGAAAGAGGACTAGATAGGTCTCTATCCAGAGATACAGCAGACACTCTCAAACACCGAGAATCCATACATAACAGGCATTGAAGGTTTCTTCATATTGGAGAGTTCCTTGGATGAAGATTCAGCGAAGATATTCGGTTTGTACAAACAGCGTGACGTTGCAGAGAAGGTCATACGTTGCATGAAGGAAGGCGGTGAACTCAGGGAAGATATTTCCCTTTGTGATAAATCAGTTACATCGAGAAGTACTGCATCTTCTAAACTTGATAAATAATCTAATGACCTCTCGCTTCTGCTTTCAATATAGTTTTGAATTTCTTGGAATAGATGTCTTCAATCCAAGCTTCCCAGTTGTCTTTTGGTTCCAATGAAACACCCTACAGGGCTACGTAGAGTCGACTGGTCGAACTTGGTAGACGATAAAAAAGTAGAGGGTGGGAACAGTTCTGTATCAATGCTCACGTTGAATCTTTCGCTGCCCTTTTTCTTTTTCAGCCTTTTACCCTTCATTGGTATTATGAACCCGAGGTTGAGTCTCATTAGCATTATTTCTAATGTTTTCGTCAAGTTCTTTGATTATATTTATTTCCTTGTTGTAAATTCTTCTTTCTATCCCGCTCATTTCTTTGGTCATTTTTGTCATTCTAATTACAACTCTATTGATGTCTTCGGCTTTTATCACACTTACCTTTTCATTATTGCTCACTTTTCTTTCCGGCTTCAACGGAGCCTCATCAAGATCAATAACACCTGATTTTGGTTTCATTCCTACAAACTTGACAATCACTTTATCGTATTCGGTGATCAGAGAGTTGAAAGCCGGAATGACTTTTTCAAGGTACTGCCTATAGATAAAAAGTGAATCCGTCGAATTATCGATGACCTCATTAAATTCCCTTACCGACGCCGTCGCTTTGCGGTAGGAATTACGTATTCCTTCTGCCAAATCCGAATTTTCTGTCGAATCCGAATGTTCCTTAACTAAAGAAAGTGCAAAATCTCGTCGAAGCTTTGCAATTGAATTAAGTTGTTCGATATGTTGTATCTGAGAAAGTTTGAAACGGGGATCTAATTTTTCTTTCATGGATAATCTACATCGTATTCTTATTTATGTGTTTTCTTTCGTGTCTGGGACAAAACTCGTTAATCAACCTTCTTATCAATGATCTCATGAAGGAAACGAACCTCAAAACACCCATACAGAATGAATGCAGGGGAATCTCCTAACCTTCAGTCGGGAGAGGATGTCAAAGAGTGAGCAGGAAGTAGCTTAGCAGGAATGCGGCTGCAGCGCAGGCAATGTTTGTGGTAAACTTGTTGCCTATACCCTTATCCTCGAAATATCCCAGCACAGAATCCACTATGTTGCCGGAGAAGCCTGCAAAGACAATCACGATAAAGAATATTATGTTTCCTTGTATGGCTAGATAAAGAAGAGCCATTACTATAGAAGCCAGCAGACCGCCGGTTATGCCAAGAGAAGTAATGCCCCCGGAAACTCCTTTGTCCACCACCTTCAGGGTAAGGAGCATAGTGGGCTTGCCATCCAGTACCCCAAGCTCGCTCGCAAACTTGTCCGCAGTTATGGCGCTGAGCGTGGCTACGTAAGAAACTATGAGCACGGACTGTGCCACAAAGTGCATGCTGCCATTGAGGAAGTAGAGTACCGCAACGATGAATGGCACAGTGCCGTTGGCCACAACGTTTTTCCAGCTCCTGGCACTCTCATTTACCCCTATCCTTTTCTTCTCCTCTTTCCTGTATTCTGTCACCATGGCCGAAAGGACGAGGAAGGCGACCATCGCCATCAGGAAGAACCATCCCATGCTTCCTCCAAGCAGAAGCAGGGCGATGCCCAAAAGCGTCGCAGAAGCGATCCCAGCGGCGTCAAGTGTCAGCACATTAACCATATTTTCATCCATTTTATTGAAAAATTCCACAATTGAGATAGTTTTTTAAGGTTAATCCTATACAGTATTATTACGGGTTCTCTACTGTAGGAAGAGCAAAACTGGTCGCCTTGCCAGCGCATGCGAATGTGCTGGCCTCTTCCTGTTTATCCTGTTTATTCCAAATTAAACTAGATAAGCTACTGCAAAAAGATATTTAAGGATTCTTCATGCGCAGAGTACATTAGACGTCGGTTTTCGTTTTGCATGTCTTATTTATATTTTGCCATACAATAGCTCAACGGGGGCAATAATGGCAAAAGAAAAAGGGGCAAAGGGCATAGAGGAGTTGCCCGGCATAGGCGCAGCTTCTGCAGAGAAACTCGAAACGGCAGGCTACGACAGCATAGAGAAGATAGCTACAATGGCTCCTCACGAGCTTTCCGAAATCTCAGGGATAAGCGTTGATGCCGCAAAGAAGGCCGTGGAAGCTGCAAAACAGGCCACCACAATATCGGTCAAGACCGGTGAAGAGGTCTTTGAAAAGAGGAAGCAGATCGGCAGGATAACCACAGGCGCAAAGAACTTCAACGAGCTCCTCGGCGGCGGCGTGGAGATAAACGGCATAACAGAAACATACGGCAAATATGCTTCCGGGAAGAGCCAGATAGGCTTCCAGTTATGCGTGAACGTCCAGCTGCCACAGGGCAAGGGTGGCCTCGAAGGCAAAGTCCTGTTTGTAGATACGGAGGGAACCTTCAGACCGGAGAGGATAGATCAGATCGCGAAGGCCTCAGGCATGGATCCAAAAGCCGTGCTGGAAAACATCTTCGTTTCTAGAGTGGAAAGCACCGAAAAGCAGATTCTAACCATAGAAAGGGCTGACAAACTCATAAGGGAGCAGAACATAAAGCTTATCGTGGTGGATTCGCTGATGTCGCTGTTCAGAGCAGAGTTCATAGGCAGGGGCGCGCTGGGTGAAAGGCAGCAGAAGCTCAATGTGCACGTCCACAAGCTGCAGCACCTTGCGGATACCTACGACCTTGCAGTCTACATGACTAACCAGGTTATGGACAATCCTGGCATCCTTTTCGGAGATCCTACGACACCCGTCGGCGGCAACATAGTGGCCCATGCGGCTACGACAAGGCTCTACATAAGGAAGAGCAAGGAGGAGAAGAGGATAATCAGACTTGTCGACTCGCCCAACATGCCTGAAGGAGAATGTGTGATAAAGATCACGCCTGACGGCATAAAGGACTAGCATCAGTTAAAGGGATTTCATGCTCTTTCTGGTTGGCCTCGGCTTGGAAGTCGGCGACATATCGACAAGGGCTCTCCAGCGGCTTAAGGCAGTAGATATCATAAAGATAGATGTGCATACGAACAAGGTTCCTTCAGAGCAGCTCTCATTCCTTGAGAAAGAATTGGGGAAGAAATTTGTTGTCATGGAAAGGTCTGATCTTGAAGAAAAGGTAAAGGATACGATAAAGGAAGCCAAGGAAAAAGACATCGCAATAGTCACCATGGGAGACCCCATGATAGCTACCACCCACCATATAATACTCGACGAAGCATCAAGGCTCTGCATAAAGGTGGAGATATTCCATGCTCCTTCAATCTTTTCCGCAGCGATAGGTGCCAGCGGCCTAGACATATACCGCTTCGGCCCCACCACAACGATACCGTTCTGGACAGAGCTGTACAAGCCCACCTCCTTCCTCGATGTGGTAGCAAAGAACCAGAAAAACGGCGAGCATACGCTCATCCTCTTGGATTACAACTACAAGGAAGGCAAGGCAATGGACCTCAGCACAGCGCTCTCCATAATCGGCGAGGCTGAAAAAAGCAGGCAGGTGCTCGGAAAGAGCCAGAAGATCATGATTCTTGGCGGCATAGGCACCAACAGCGAAGCAATATCCTATGTAGAAATCGCGAAAGCCAAAGGGCTCTCAGCAAGGTTTGAGGGCAAGCTGCTGAGCATAATCGTGCCTGCCGAGCCAAATTTCGCAGAGGAAGAAGCTCTCAGGAGATTTACTGCTTCCAGTACCTGAAGGTATAGCTAAGCGCTGCAAAGCCAAAAAGCTCCACGAACCACAGCGTCGATATCCTGAAGAAGATCGTTATTACCGAAGCAAGGCCGAAGCTTATGCCTGCGCCTCCGAGGAACCCCACCAAAGCTGCAAGAAGCACCGCATCCGTAACACCAAGTGCCCCGGGTATCCCGCTTATCATGCCAAGTACTACTGATGTGGCATATATGAATATCACCGTAGGTATGAAGCCAGGGTCAAGGTGTATGCCAAATGCGAGTATCACGAAATACAGGCTGACTCCATTCAGGAACATGGAAGGCACGGTATAGCCTAGCGAAGAGGCGTATGCCGATTTGTCAAGCAGTTTATTGCTCTTGAAGTAGAGGCTGCCAACCTCCAGGAAGCCGCGGAGCCTTTTTGACTTGGAAAACTTTTTTCTTATGAACTCAAAAGGCTTCCTCACATACAGGAAGACGAATGGGACGATGAGCAGGGCGCTTATTACCAGTGAAGGCAGGATGTACTTGTGCATAAGGAATGCAGATCCGAGGAGCAGTATGACAAAACCCAGGAAGTCCGTGAAGATATCAGCAACAACAGCAGGAAAGGTTCTCGCAAACTTCACTTTTGTCAGCTTGTTTATTGTATATGAGACTATTGCCCTACCCCATCTGCCAGGAGTAAGCTCCATCGAATACATCGAGAGATATATCATGAAGTTCTTTTTGAGCCCGATCTTTATGCCAAGCTTGTCCATGTAGATGCTCCACTTCGGGAAGCGCATTAAATACCCTATGAAAACCGTGAGAATGGCAAGGGAGTAGTAGAATGCATTTATCGATTTTATCGTAGCGAAAAAATTCGAAACACCCATCTTCAGTATGGCCAATGCGGCTATAATTATGAACACAGCAAAGCTTACCAGAAGGAGTGTCATCACGATCTTGCTTATCCTGTTCATCCTTGCAACATAATCATGCCCTTTTCTCAGGCTTCCCACGCTTCCCAAGTCAAGAGCACTGGCCTTCTTTTGCATAGAATCACTTCGCGAATTTTATGATCCTGCTGTCTTTCGCGCTGCTGTCCCTGCAGAGCAGCGCGACTTTGCTGTGTTCGTGGTAGTCTGTGTATAAATAGCCGCTCTCAGCCGCAAGTTCCTCCGCAAACTCGATTATCTCCGTACCACTGGGCATCTGCGAATAGGAAAGGTTCCTGGAAGGATTCCTGGACCCTCCTACGAACACGAATCCCTTCACCTCAACATAGTCGGGACTGCCCTTCCTGATAAGCTCCGCATAGCTCTTCGCATCTACCATGTTCAATCCTTTGACCAGAGTCATCCTGAAAACCCTCCTTGTATCGAGCTTTGAGAATACCTCCAAAAATTCCTGAAACCTGCTCCACGCATTGAGCGTCTTCGGCCGCACCGTCTTCTCATACACATCCCTGTTAGGCGCCTGCACAGATACATACAACTGCGTAGGCAGCGTGGTAAGCCTTCTCAACGCATCCACAATCGTGCCATTAGTGACAAGGAAGGTGCTTATGCCGTGCTTGTGGAACGCATCCAGTAGCTGGCTCATCTTCGGGTAGAAGAGCGGCTCCCCGGTCAGGCTGAGGGCCACATGTGCGGGATAGTTGGCTTCTTTCCATCTAGCTGCATCTGCTTTCTCGTTGCCCTTGTAGCCGCTTACTATGCGCCTGTGCTCCCTTATAAGGCCTTCGACAATAGTATCAGGATCGTCCCAGTTTCCCAACGCATTGAGCTCGTTCCAATTTATGCCAATCTCCTCAGGTATTATCCTCCAGCAAAACGTGCACGCAAGGTTGCATCCTATTGCTGGGGTTGCCTGTATGCATCTCCAGCTCCTTATGCCGTAGAACTTGTGCTTGTAGCATGTTGGCCCTCCCTTGAGGCTTCCGACCGTGTAGCCGCATGCCTTCGTGGCAGAATGCCTTCCTACAAAGTGGTAGCCCTGCTTCTTCATCATGCCTGCCAGCGTTTCCGGCACGTGCGGCTTTCCATCGCCGGATTTCTTTTGGACTGCTGCCTCCTCTCCCATGCAAAGACCAAGCCAATATTATTCTCAACAAGAAATAAAAAACACTTCCATGCAGCAAATGCAGCAAAGTTATTATAGCGATGGCGGCAAGTATCAATCATGCTCGCAATCGCTTTCGAGAGGGGCAGGGCAGAGGTCACAGACCAGTCCTCGGTAGATCAGCTGCGAAAGGGCCATTTCGGCGTAGATAACGGCAAGAGCCTTGCCCTTTCGGTAGAAGAGCTCCTTTATCTAATGGATGTCAGGAATGCTGCCTGCATGCACGGAAGCAAACAGCTCACATTCAATGGACTTGCCTCAAGATACTGGAGGAAGCGCAAATTCATGGCAAGGTACTTCACTTTCAAGGACTGGAGGGAGCGCGGCCTGGTCGCCTGGCCCTATTCATATGCATTCAAGGTGCCCAACAGCACTCCTGTAAAGAGATATCCATCCTCCAGCATTTCCCTTCCGCACTACAAGCTTGCTGGCACATTCTATAAGTCTGATCTCATTTCTGTGCTTGACGATGCGGAAAAGGGCAGGGAGCTGTACGAAAAATACTGGCTGGGCCAGTATGGATCATACAAAGCCGCAGACCGAGGCCAGTTCAGCAAGCTCGACATATACGAGAGCCTCTTCCTCGCAGAAGAGGGCATGCTCCAGCTAGGCAACATCAGCACCGATGAGATGAGAAAGTATGCTGTAAGCAGGAGGGAGGATTTTCTAGATCTGTATGAGGTCTACAAGGACTGGAGAGAGAGGGGCTATGTGATCAAGACAGGCTTCAAGTTCGGCACGCATTTCAGGCTATACTTCCCAGGAGCAAAACCCGTGTCGAACGGCAATTGGATGCATTCCAAGCACGTCATACAGGTCTTCCCCAAAAGGTCGAAGCTTCTCATATCGGAATGGGCGAGGGCCATAAGGGTAGCTCATTCCGTCAGGAAGACCTTCATCCTCGCCATACCCGGCAGGGCAAACGCCAAAGGGGTACAGATAGACTACGTGCTCTTCTACAGGAACGGTGGCGAGGCCGACAATCCCGACGACGCAGCGCCGAAATACGCCATGTTCTCCCTCAGCGAAGAGGAGTACATAGGAGGGGGGGAGCTTGCCGGTGCCATAAAGAAAGCCAAGGCAGGGAAGCTGGAACTTGTGCTCGCAATCGCGGACAGGGAAACATCTGTCACGTACTACAGGGTCAGGCAGATAGCGCTCCACGATAGCAATCACGACTACTATGAGATAGAATGGATGCAACCATGACTGCAAAATTGTTTTATTCCGCTATTGACCCGCAATTCGGAATCTTTTTAGCACTATTTGCTAATAATAAAATGGTGTTGCGATGAAAATAAGTGATATATACCACATGGACATATACAGCGACGGCGGCCAGTACCTCGGAGACGTGCAGGGTGCAATAATAGATCTGGAAAGAGGAGAAGTCAGCAGGCTCCTCATGGTCCCATGGAAAGGACTGAAGGGCGACATAAAGACATCCCTGAAGCAGAAGAGCATCCTATACAAGAACGTGAAGAACGTTGGAGACGTAGTGCTAGTCTCAACGCACATGGGAGCGCAGGAAGAACAGGCAAGCAAGGAAGAAGTCAACGATCTTTCAAGATAATGCTCAAAGCACCTTCGGGATGAAGATTCCTCTCTGGTCCGTGTAGCTGCCGCTGTACGCATTTTTTACTCTGTTCATCGTTGCAGCGAAGATAACATGAGCGAATCTCATCTTCGGCTTTATCGCGATCGTGTAAGGCGCAGCATTATAGACTTCTAGGGTGATTGTGCCCCTGAAGCCCGCGTCGATTATTGTAGGCGGCAAGAGAAGACCGTGCCTCGCCCAGGTGCTCCTCAATTCCACGAAGCCAACAAGATGGTCGGGCAGTTCAAGATATTCCACAGTAGACAAGAGCACCTGCGATCTCGGTTTGAGCAGCAGCACCTTCTTTCCTCTTTCAATCTTGTAGATATTTTTGACGTGTTCTTTGTTCGAGGGATCCAGAACGAAGTTTTTGTCAAGCTTTTCGTTGTGATAGGCAATCTCACCGGCAAGCCGAAGGTCTATGCCGTTCTCCCTTATTATCTCCTTCGCGAAGGGCTTCACCACAATCCTTTTTTCCTTTATCATGTTCTTAAGATCAAAATCTGATAGTATCATTCAATCCTCCTTTGGCACCGACATCTTAGCGAAATCCTTATCACTTACCTCTATATAAAGGCAGTAGCCCAGCCTTTTTCTCAACAGCCCATCAAGTTCCTCTCCGGGTATCGCCTCAACCTCCCCTTTTGTATAGGGAGGCCTCCTTTCATTAAACCACGGGCTTCCGGTATGGCGGGCAGCTACGACAGATTCTGCATTCGAGACAATCTCTGTACTTGGAGCTTTCTTCTCAAACCTTTCGCCAGCTATCTGCTTGAGCATCTCTTCAGCAACAAGCCTCTTCACATATTCCCTCTTGTGCCCAGCATCTATCCTCTTGATCTCCTTCTGCAGCTGACTGCTCAGTGTCGGCGCATTCTTGAGAGCGGAGTATTCTGTATAAACCTTCTTGCCTATCTTCCTCTCTTTCAGCAATACCCTCTCGTAAATCTTGTCTACATCATACGAATCAATAAGCATAAGGCCGTGCATCAATGCGCTTTTCACTCCCCAGAAGATTGCATGGCTGGCGATAACCTTCCCATCAACATTTATCGTTGAGGCCCTGTTGTCTATGCTTACATCATCCACACCAAGCTCGATAAGCGCAGCCGCGACTTTCTCTGCAAAGTATGCCCTCATGTCCTCGAAGTGTCCGAAGCTGCCATCTCTTGGCACCGTGAACGAATAGGCCAACGAATGCATGTCAAATTCAACATGCGACCCTCCTGTTATCCTTCTAGCTACGTCAAAGGTGCAGTCCAACTTCTTGATGTTCGAGGTTGCCTCGCTGTAGCCAAGCACAATGGCGTCCCTCGCGACATTCCAGAAACGTACTGTTGCGACCTTCTCCTTTTCAGACCTGTCAAGGAGGTATTCCTCCATGGCCATATTTGCCTTTATATCGAGAGTGTTGTTCCCCCAGTATTCATAAGAAAACATGCTTATACATCCGCAAAACAGTAATAAATATATTGCCATGTAACAGTTGTCGCAGTGGTCTCATGTCACTGGCAAAGGGTCAT
>JAJZEU010000050.1 GCA_021805625.1 Microcaldota archaeon | reverse complement strand
GCTTTGCCTTTGCGCTTTCGGAGAACTCTATTGCGGCTATGCTGAACTTCGCCTTGACCTCTCCCGTTCCAAGAACCTTCCCTGGAACGATAATGTTGCCGGACTTCGCGGCCTTATTGAGCTCCATAATATTCACCTCTACCCTGCTTCTTTTAGGCTTCGATGCCAGCAAGGCGATCTGTTTGTAAAGCTTCTCTCTTCCGACACCGGGTCTAGCACTGCTCAGGACCTTGAGCCATTCTGCGATTTCTGGTTTTTCCACAATTCTTTTCATCGTCTCACCGGATGCGGGGGGAGAGATTTGAACTCTCGCAAGCACTAAAGCTACAGGAACCTCAATCCTGCGCGTTTGGCCAAGCTCCGCCACCCCCGCACAATGCAACGTTATTTCTCAAGTTCTTTATATAAGCCTTTCAGTTCTTCGCTTATTATGGAGAGTGCTTTGCTCATTATCTCTTTTGCTTCCATTTGGCCAAACGATTCGATATAGAACTCAAAAGTTCCATCGTCCTTCATCTTGTATGTTATGAGTCCTGGCTGGAATTTCGCGTTCCTCGTCGCGGTTCCCATTATCGCCTTGCCTTCTACCTTCAGCCTTTGCCCTTCGGCCAACTTTAGTATCGGGATTGCTTCATTGGCTACTCTGACGTTCTTGTCTGTGCTTTTTAAATCCTTCGAGTATAGCGTAATGGGCCCCTCTGTCTCAATGGAGAATACTATCTCGTCATTCTCATCATATCCCTTGGTAGGTGTAAGCATGGGTACCTGGCCCAGCCTGTGCGCTATGTACTCGTCGAACATTGACGTGGTGTTCTCGTAAAACGTGGCCCTGTCTATCGCAAAGCACGGCACGGAATTGATCATTATCCGCCTTAGGGAATTTGAAACGGTGGTATCAGCGCCGCTAAGGGTAAACCTTAGCACTGAGGGAGTGTTTTCAAGGACATTTATCTTCATGCAACCAGCTAGAAGAAATTGACCCATCTTTATTGAGGCTGAATATATTTAACTCTTTCGCAGACGATGCTGTGGGGAAGCGAACCGCTAAAGACTTGGTTTTTTGAGTCACGGTATGCTAGGCCAGCCTGCCTGGAAGGATTTGCGAAACCTGCAATATACTTTTGGCATATTTCTGACATGACAGTGCTGCGCATGAAGAAATACTTGTATATATTTGCGTAAATATAAGCACTTAGGGACTGTGGTTTTTTGGAAGGGATTTCCATACGTATTTCCGGGGCAAATGGCGACGGCATAGAATCTGCCGGAGCGCTCCTGAGCCAGCTTCTTGCACACAACGGCCTGTATGTATTCGGTTTCAGGGGTTACCAGTCTGTGATAAGGGGTGGCCTTGTATGGTACCAGCTCAAAGCGTCGAATAGCAGGGTATATTCAATAGGCAATGGTGTGGATGTGTTTGTTGCCCTTACCATGGATGCACTTGCCGCGGGACTTTCGAACATGGGAGAGAACGGCATCGTGATTTATGATAGCACCGTGATAAAAACTACTCCTGCTGCAAACGCAAAAGTCCAGTTTGTCGGAGTGCCGCTGATGGAGATTGCCCTGAAGAGCGGCGGCAGCTTCATATACAGGAATTCTGTCGCGATAGGGATTATAGGCAAACTGCTCGGCATAGACGAAAAGACCATAGATATTGCAGTGGGCAAGGCATTCAAGAGGAAACCTGAAGAAATTGAGACGAACATGAAGGTGGTTAATTCGGGCTACGACTTCCCAATAAATGCGAAGCTTGAGAAGAAGCTCGCAATAGGCAATGCACCCCTGGAAAAGTATCTTCTGAATGGCAATTCGGCGATTGCAATTGGCGCATACGCTGCAGGATGCAAATTCTATGCTGCATATCCAATGACTCCGGCTAGCTCCATAATGGAGTGGTTTGCGCTGCACGAGCCTTTAGGAATTTTCTTCAAGCAAACAGAGGATGAAATCGCGGCAATAAACATGACCATCGGTGCAGCGAGCACAGGAGCAAGAGCTATGTGTGGCACAAGCGGAGGAGGATTTTCACTAATGGTTGAGGCGCTTGGGCTTGCGGGCATGCTGGAAGTGCCGATAGTTGTCGTAGAATCGCAGCGCAGCGGCCCAAGCACGGGCCTCCCTACAAAGACAGAACAGGGGGACCTGCTCTTTGCCATACACGCATCGCAAGGTGAATTCCCGAGGATAGTGCTTGCGCCGAGGAGCATAGAAGAATGCTTCTACATGACTGCGGAGGCGTTCAACCTGGCTGACAGATACCAGTGCCCAGTCATACTAATGGTGGATCTTTTCATGTCGGAGCATTCGGAGAGCGTTGACATAGATCCGGAGAAGGTTGCGGAAGAAAGAGGGGAAATTGCGGCCGCATCGGACCAGCAAACAGGAAGGTTCATGCGCTACAAGATCACAGACAGAGGCGTTTCGCCCAGGTCTCTGCCCGGGAGTAAGGGGCTTGCCTTTGTAGCTTCGAGCGATGAGCATGACGAGTACGGCAGCCTCATAAGCGATGTACTTGCCGGCATTCCTAAATACGTCGAGCTGAGGAAGAAGATGCACGACAAGAGAATGCGGAAGCTTGATACTATGCTGGATGACGGCGCGATAGGCATGCCTACAGTGGTTAATGATGGCGCTGATGTCTTCATGCTGACTTTCGGCTCAACAACAGAGAGCGCTACCGAAGCTCTGGAACTGCTGAAGAGCCGGGGCATAAATGCCGGCCTCATTTCCTTTGCGTACCTTCACCCGATGCCGAGCGACAGGGTCAAAAAGCTGCTTGAGGGGAAGAGACTCATAGATGTAGAATGCAATGCAACGGGACAGCTTGCAAAGCTCATCGCGATGAATACGGGCATGGTGGTGAGAGACAAGGTACTGAAGTATGACGGTGAGGCCATAACGAGCAGAGAGATTGCGGATGGCATAGCCAATTATGTTGGCAAGGTGTAGAGGCGTGGACATGCTGACCCAGGAATCGTACAAATCCGATATAAAACCGATATTCTGCCCGGGCTGTGGGGATTATGGAGTTGATGCAGCACTTACGAAGGCTTTTGTAGACCTGCAGATAGACCCCGACAATACTGTTGTAGTATCTGGGATAGGATGCAGCTCGAGCCTTCCCCATGATCTGAAGACCTATGGCATACACGGAATACACGGCAGGGCGCTGCCCGTTGCGGAAGGAGTGAAATTGGCAAACAGGAACCTGAATGTAATAGCTGTGGGAGGGGACGGGGATGGTTACGGCATAGGTGCGGGCCACTTCGTCCATGCGATAAGGAGGAACATCGACATAACCTACATAGTGATGAACAACGAGATATACGGGCTTACCACAGGCCAGGCTTCCCCCACGAGCATGATAGGACAGAAGACAAAGAGCACACCGTTCGGAGTCATAGAGCGGCCCATAAACCCTTTGGCGCTGGCGCTTGCCTCTGGTGCGACATATGTTGCCAGGGGCTTCTCGGGGGATCCTATGCACCTTGCGAAACTTATTGGGGGTGGTATGAAACATGCGGGCTTTTCGCTTATAGACGTGCAGAGCCCGTGCGTAAGTTTCAACAAGCTCAACACATACGATTGGTTCAGGAAAAGGGTCTACAAACTTGAAGATTCCGGTTACAATCCGAATGATATAATGAAGGCTTACGAGAAGGCGCTGGAATTTGATATGGATCCAAACAAATTCCCAATAGGCGTGTTCTATGAGACTACATCCCCGGAGTATGAGGATCTTGATGTTACCCTGAAAGCAGGAACCGCAGTAGGATGGAATGCGCCGAAAAAAGAGGAGGTAGCAAATGTATTAAATGAGTACACTACGGAATACGCCTGAGGGTTAGGTGAAAGCTTGGACATGTGGATTGCCCTACAAAAAGAAAGGATTCTTCATGACTTCTCTTCGAAGAGGGTTCTGCTGAACACGAAGCCTAGAAGAAATGCCTCTCTCTCCGCCATTGCGGAAAAGAGCAGAGAGCTTGAGATGTGCAAAGCCACATTCCTCAAGTACAGCAGGCTCTCAGCACAGCGCTATCTGCTTGCCAGGAGCATACTGTTCGACATGCTTGTGACGGTCTACAACGTAAACTCATTCGAACTATTCGCATTCAGGGCGGCGAAGCGCCTTGATGGCGCAGATGTGTCGCTCATCAGGAAGAAGATTGGCATGATGAAGAGGCCCGATATCGAAATCAGGGTTATAGGGATGCAGAATGGACATGATGAACTCCTTGATGTTGTAGATAAGGTCAGGAAAATTACAAATGCGCAGATGATTGAGACTGACCTTTTTGGGAATGAGATAAGGAACGTAGCTATAGACGCCAAAAACGGAAGTGCATACGACCTACTTTTGATGGATAGAATCTACAGGCCTGTCGAACTGATAAACGGCGTGAAATTTGAGGACGCAATGAAGGACTCAAAGCAGCTTAGCTTTATATAGCTCTTCATAGAGCGGCCCATGTGCAGTAAGGGTGCTTTTCTTCAGGACAACGGCCTCTGCCATGAAGCTTCCAAATTCGGCATGTGCGTATGGCTGCAGAAACGAGAAGAGCTTTTTCTTGTCTATGTATCCTTTGACTCTCGCGACTGTTACGTGCGGGGTATATTTAGTGTATTCGTTTCCTATAAACTGTATCCCCTCAGCATCGAATTGTTCGGATATGTGCAAATATAATTCACGCAGCGCCTCTGCACCTTTTGCGACGTTTACGTACACCGTTCTTCTTCCGAATGTTTTTATTTCGGAAAGGCTGATTTCGAAATTGATCATTTCTATGGCTTGCATGGCAGACTCCACATTTGCTGCAGTGCTACCACTTATTTCACCAAGGAATTGAAGAGTCACGTGCACAGCATCTTCCTTTACCGGAACGAGATTGCTTGCCAGCGCCGTGAGCTCAGCGCCTACGGCAGCAACCTTTGCCCTTATCTCCTGAGGCACGTCAACAGCAATGAACGCCCGCATACTGTTTATTAATAGTTTATTTATTATATCCCTTTGGTAGGCATGGTCAGTATCGATGAATTTGCCAAGATAGAGCTTAGAGTAGGCAAGGTTATGGAGGTTGATGATGTGCCTAATGCGAGGAAACCGCTATACAAGCTCTCAGTAAGTTTTGGAGATGAAACCCGGACTATTGTCGCAGGCATAAAAGAGCAGTATACGAAGGATGCGCTCACCGGCAAGAAGATAATATGCGTGACTAATCTTGAGCCGAAGGTGGTTGCAGGCATAACTTCGCAGGGCATGCTTCTCGCTGCTGAGAACGAAGGCAAGATTGTGCTGCTCGTTCCGGATTCGGATATAGGAGAAGGCGCGCGGGTTCATTGATTTCGTGTTAGTGGTGCAGTGGATGAGTAGGTTAGTGCTCGGATTGACCGGAATGCCAGGCTCTGGGAAGAGCGTTGTGGCAGAATTTCTGGGAAAAAATGGGTTTAGAATTTTTGAGATGGGAGATGTCATAAGGGGCATGATGAGGAAAAAGAGGATTGTGATAACGAACCACAGTTTGAGGGAATTCTCGCTCGACCTGAGGAAGAAATACGGCAATGACATTGTTGCAAAGGAATCTGTAAAGCAGATCAAAAAGCTGAAAGGCAACGTAGTCATATCAGGAGTAAGGAGCATCAACGAAATGAAGTATTTCAAGAAAAGCATGCCTGAAATTGTCCTTGTTGCGATTGTGGCCCCGAAGCACACTAGGTTTATGAGACTGAAGAAAAGAAGGAGGACTGATGACCCCAAAACACTGAAGGAATTCGATTACAGAGAAGAAAAGGAGAGAGCATACGGAATCCCCCGCGCTGTCAAGATTGCTGATCTCATCGTTTCGAACTCTGGCACTGTCAGAGAGCTAAAAAAGAACATAGAGTTTGCCTTGAGGGAATTAGCAAAGGATTAATAGTTTATTTGAGCAGTATTGTTGAGGAATATGCGAGCAATACTGTTGTATGCATTTCTCCTGTTTGCCATGGGAAGCGCAAGTGCCATGTACCTCCAGATCGTAGGGCCCGTGAGCGGCACTGTGTATAACAATGGGAGCATATATCTTGGTAAGGTCGGGCCCGGCGAAAGTTTCTATGTGCTTGCTTCTGCAGAGACGACAAATGCCAGCGGCAAACTTATAAACATAGGCTGGGACACCTTAGAAGGCGTGGCATTGCCAAACGGTTGGTATGCACAGGCTTCCCCACTTTACGAGAACCCGATGAAGGTGAAGATAACTACATCTAATGACACTCAACAGGGAACCTACCACATGATACTCCGTGCTGTTAATGTGGAGAACTATTCAAGGCTTGGCAACCTCACAATAAACGCATTCGTTAATGTGACTCCTGACGTGCTGAACGTCAGCGTCACTCCGGAAGTTGTAGAGGTTGGGGTAGGACAGCCAGGCAACCTATACATAACCATAAACAACACAGGCATATCCGATGACCCATTCATTATAAACGCCTACAACCTCCCGGCGTGGAACCTGCCTGAGGAGGTGATTGCACTGCATGGCAGAAGCACGACCTTTGTATACCCGACATATATAGACGAGCCCGGAGTATATCCTTTTAGCCTCACAGTATATGCAGCAACAAGTCCGTTCCTGATAAGAAGCACCTATAATATCTCACTCATTGCGAAGGCCAGCCTTTTGAACGACTTCGGCGCTGTGGGAGAGGGCACCGTTCTGTCGCCGATAATATACGAGCCGGCATATGCGATAATGCTCTTTATACAGAAAATCATTGAAGCAGTAGCAAAGTGAGAAGATGCCAAAGAATGAAGGCAAAGATGAAAGCCTGAAGATTATTTTTGCAAGGTTGAGTTCCCTGAATGATTTGGCCCGATACACATGCAGGTTTGATTCCGCGGCGTTGGAGGTGTTCTATGACGAAAGCAGTGGGAAGCTCTTCTCCTTCGCAGAACGTATAGGAAACGCACTTATTGCGTATTATATAGATGCGGGGGAGAGGTCGGAAGGGATACAGTATGCATACGCGGTACCGGGCAGCGGCGAAGCGGCGGAATTTACCGACACGATGGACACGCAACAGCTACACTCATATTACATAAACATAATCAGCGTGGACATGCGACACTTCCAGAAGGCAAAAGAAATCGGACAGAAGGACATCAATTACGTCAAGGTAGGCAACATAAAAAACCTGACAAAGATGATACTCAAAAAATCCATCGAAACAGAAATAATAGGTAGCGCCTATGTCTTTGGCTACGGCAGCGACATAGTTGTCGGCGCCTTCGATCTTGTGGAGGAGCTTGCTGATGGCAAGAAGACGTTCTACTACGTCATTGCGAAGGGCGGCGAAACAGATGCAAAAAAAGCGTGCTTCATAAGGTACAATTATTCCATAGATTCTCTCGAGTTCACAGATGAATTTGGAGAGCATTCTTATATGTATGTCAAGTTAATACATCTCGCAGAACAGTTATCGGGAATGAAGCTCTAATTGTGCCCGAATAGCTCAGTGGTAGAGCGAGCGGCTGTTAACCGCTAGGTCGCAGGTCCAATCCCTGCTTCGGGCGATGCCCTTCAAGTCCAATGCCTGTAAGACAAGCGCGCTTTCACACTTTCTACAGTTTCTGGTAGGTTCTAACGCCATCCCCGTGCGCCGCTATAGCCTCATCTAGCCTGCTAAACCATTCCGCGATGTTTTTTGACTCTCTTGTTATCGCGTCGACATCAGTTTCATAGGGCAATATTGGTGCTCCGCAACCAGAGCAGACAAGGTATGACATTATTATTTCATTGTCACTGCAGCTATTCACTGCATCCTTGAACTGCTGGACTGATATCTTGTCAGGTGAGACTTTGTTTATACTACTCACAATATCTTCTGCTTTAACTAGTTGCCGTCTTTTCAACTCTTCAGCCAGTTCATTTTTATCCATGCTTGCACTCCAGTTGTGTTGTGTGTGCCTTGATTATTCAACAGGGCAGATTTTGAATTTGGTTCTCATTTGCCGCCTATCTTGAACATTTTTGTTCCGCAGATTGGGCAGATCCCCGTCATTGCCTTCTTTCCGTTCTTCATCGTTACTTCCTTCGCGTCCTTCATTTCCCTCTTTTGCTTGCACTTAACACAATACGCTTCCACGCTATCACGCTTGTATTACGCACGTATGATAATAAAAAGCTTTATCTATGAATTCTGTCTATGTAAAGTCGGGCCCGTAACTCAGCTTGGCCAGAGTGGAAGGCTTTTAACCTTTAAGTCGTGGGTTCAAATCCCACCGGGCCCGTTCATGCGCGGGGGTTATAGTTAACCGTTCATTTACCGGCATCGCGCTATAACTTTATTAACCTTTGATTTGCAAGTAGAAATGGTGGTCTCATGGACGAATTCAGACTTGAGAAGGTAAAAAAACTCAAGGCGCTGGGCATAAACCCCTATCCTTATTCCTATGTACAAAAAGAGCATGCAGCAGAAATCGTTTCAGACTTCAAATCATTCGAAGGCAAGAGTGTTAGTGTAGCGGGGCGTATAATCAGGGCAAGGGAGCTTGGGAAACTTTACTTTTTGGACCTCATTGACGGTTCTGGAAAGATACAGATCTTGGCAAGGGCAGATGTGACAAGCAAGGAAAGCATGGACATACTCGGCCTTTTGGATGCCGGGGATATCATAGGCGTTTCGGGCAAGGTGATAAGGACAAAGAGGGGAGAGACGAGCGTCGAAGCCGAAAAGATAACGATGCTGGCGAAGTCTCTCATGACTCTTCCAGAGAAGTTTCACGGCCTGAGCGACATAGAGCTCAGGTACAGGAAGAGATATCTCGACCTTGTAATGAATCCTGAAGTGAGGGAGGTTTTCAGGAAGAGGGCGAGAATAATAGAATTCATACGCCAGTTTCTCATCGGCAGGGGATATCTTGAGGTCGAAACGCCGATTCTGCAGCAGAACTACGGCGGAGCGACGGCGAAGCCGTTTGTGACCCACCATAATTTCCTTGATACTGACATGTATCTCAGGATTGCCGATGAACTTTATCTGAAGAGGCTTATCATAGGAGGCCTTGAGAAGGTATTCGAGTTCTCAAAAGATTTCAGGAATGAATCCGTTGACGCAAACCACAATCCCGAGTTCACGATGCTGGAATTCTATGAAGCCTATGCAGACTACGATGCATTCATGGAGCTGATAGAAAAGCTTCTCAGCTCTCTTGTGAAGGAACTGCACGGAAGCTACGAATTCGAGTATCAGGGCACAACGCTCGGCTTCACGCCTCCGTTCAAGAGGATAAAGCTCGTAGATGCGATAAAGGAAGCTTCGAACATAGACATCTCCTTGCTCACCGATGCAAAGGCAAAGGAGATAGCCGCAAAGGAGAAGCTTGATATACCCATAAAGAACGCCTACCACGTCGCTGATGCACTCTTCAGCAAATACATAGAGCCCAACATATCCAATCCCGCATTTGTAATTGATTATCCTTCCTACATGTGCCCGCTGACGAAGGACAAGAGAGGCAATGAAAAATTAAGCGAGAGGTTCGAGCTCTTCATAGCGGGAAGAGAGCTGGCGAATTCCTATTCGGAGCTAACCGACCCGGTGGAACAGCGCACTAAATTTGAGGAACAGGACAACGAGAGGAAAAAGGGGGATCAAGAAGCGCCCCCGAGCGACGAGGACTTCCTGGAAGCGATTTCATACGGAATGCCTCCTACCGCAGGCATCGGCATTGGCATAGACAGGCTCGTGGCACTGCTAACGAACAGCGCATCTCTCAAGGAAGTAATTCTATTTCCATCAGTCAAACCAGAGCAGAAGAAGCAGAAGAAAGAGTAAACAGGAAGATTTGATTCCGGTATTCAGGATGGTTTTTATAGCTATCACATCAATATATATTGCTAACCGTTAATATTGATTGGTCATGCCAGGGTGGCGGAATCTGGTAACGCGTACGCCTGGAAATTAAACTTGCAAGCGTATGGCTCTTTGAGCCTCCTGGGTTCAAAAGCATTTAGCTGAATATCCCAGCCCTGGCGTGGTGTTTAGATGGCAGAACAGAAAAAGCAAGCATACGAAGATGTGAAGAAGACGAATGCAAATGAGACTAGCATCGTCAGGATAGCAGGCAGAGACGTCAATGGCAACTACAAGATTGAGAAGGCACTGATGAGGGTTAAGGGCATAAAGAACTCATTTGCACATGCCGCTGTGCTTCAGATAGAGAAGCACTTTGGGATAGCAAGAAACACAGAAATAGGCTCACTTGAAGAAGAAAGCATAGAGAAAATAGAGAAA
>JAJZEU010000057.1 GCA_021805625.1 Microcaldota archaeon | reverse complement strand
GGCAATCGGCATAATAATATCCTCGTTCTCCACGCTGCTCAGGAGGAGCGTCATAAAGGGCAAGAAGATAAAGGACAAACTCGTCATAAACGAGCTGGGCGCAACTGTGGGAAAGGTCACTGCCGTAGACGTGAAGAGAGGCCTGATAAGGATAAACACAAAATTCGGAAATCCCATAATCTACAGCATCGACAGGATAGTCGAACTCTCTGATAAAGTAGTGATAAAATAGCGCTAAAGCGGCATTAGCTCCAGCAGAAGAACATTTTTATACGTTCCCTGCATAATAATATAAAATTTCAAGTCAGTAATTAATGTATGTACACCAACAGGAACATAGTGCTCCATGAGCTCATAGGCTTGAAGGTGAAGATCCTGGAGGCTTCTGATAAAAAGCAATCAGGCTCAGAAGGAATAGTCGTTGACGAAACGAAGCACACGCTTCTTGTGAAGAGAGGCGCATCGGTGAAGAGGATAATAAAGAAGACCGCAATATTTAAGTTTTATGCGGGCAATAAAGCATTCACCGTTGACGGAAGGGAGATAGATTTTCGGCCTGAGGAAAGGATTGAACGGAGCTTGAAGTTTTACAAGAACAGAGTGGAGTGATCATTTGGAATGCAACGATCCGCACTGCGCCATTCACGGCTCGATCAAGACAAGGGGAGCCGAGCTTGTAGGCAGGATAGTGAGCGACAGGGCCAAGAAGACGGTCATCGTAGAGAGGGAATACACGAAGTACATCTACAAATACGAGCGATCCCTAAGGAAGAGGTCAAGGATACCTGCCCACAATCCAGAATGCATAGGTGCCAAGATAGGCGACATAGTAAAGATAGCCGAAACGAGGAAGATAAGCAAGACGAAGGCCTTCGTCGTTACCGGCATAGTTAAAAAATCTGGTTGATTTTTATGAAAGGGCTCTCAACAAGAATCACAAAAACTCTCGTGCCTGGCGCAATCCTAAACTGCGCAGACAACAGCGGTGCACTTGAGTTCAAGATGATCCACATCATAGGCAAGGGAGGAAGGAAGGGAAGGATGGCCGCTGCGGGCATAGGAGACATAATCAGGGCGAGCGTGGTCAAGGGTTCTCAGACCTACATAAAGAAGCCGGTGAGGGTGGTTGTGATAAGGCAGAAGGCGCCGATGAAGAGGAGCAATGGCATGGTAGTGAAGTTCGAGGATAACGCAGGAATAATGGTCGGCGATGACAACATGCCAATCGGCACTGATATAAAAGGGGCCATAGCAAGGGAGGTAATAGAGCGCTTCATAAAGACTGCGGGGATAGCATCGAGGGTGGTATAATGATAGGAAGTTCACAGCCAAGGAAGCAAAGGAAGTTCAGGTTCAACGCACCCATGCATGCAAGGCAGAAGTTTCTGAATGTGCACATTTCAAAGGAACTTAGGCAGAAGCTCAATACAGGGAAGCGGGCAATCGGAGTTAGAAAGGGAGACACTGTAAAGGTAATGGCAGGCGCCCACAAAGGGGAAAGCGGGAAGATCAGCAGTGTAAACCTCAGAACAGGCATGGTGTTCATAGACAGCATAAAGAGGAAGAAATCGAAAGGCAAGGAGATACTTGTGCCAATATACTCCTCAAACCTGTACATAACAGACTTGGACATGAGCGACAAGTACAGAAAGGGCATAATAGAGCGTGGCAAGAAGATGTGATCGAATGGGAAACAAGGGAAATTCAAGACATATCAAAAGGCTTTCTGCTCCGAAGTACTTCAGACTAAACAGGAAGGAGGAGAAGTTTGCAACAAAGCCGAATCCAGGCAGGCACACGCTCAATGAGAGCATAGCGCTCATCGCAGTGGTAAGGGACAAGCTAAGCATCGCCAAGAACTCCAGGGAAGCCAAGGCTGTGATCCATTCGGGAGCAATTGAGGTTAACGGCAAAGCCATCAGAGCCGTGAAATATCCTGTGGGGCTTCATGATGTCCTCTACATAAAAAGCGATGATTCCTGTTATGTTATAAGTCCTGGCCATAGAGGTACATTCGAGATAGAGAAGTCAAGCAAGGAGCAGGCCTCAAGCCAGCCAAAGAAGGTTATAGGAAAGTACAAAGCGAAGAAGGGTGTGATACTCCTAAGGCTCCATGATGGAAGCGCAGTGAGTGCTGAAGGAAGCGAAGCGGGGGTAAACGATTCCGTGCTTCTTTCAAACGGCAAGATCAGCAAGGTGATAAAGTTCGAGAAGGGCGGGAACTGTGAGGTCGTAAGGGGCATACATGCTCCGCAATCCGGCAAGATAGTCGATATAAAGCCCGGCACAGCCTCAAGGAGCGCACTCATAGAGATCAGTGGCGGAGACGGCAACTTTGAAACCGTCGTAGAAAACATAATGATGGTTGCATAACATGGCGAACAAGATGCAGGAGATACTGCTTGACAAGCTAACTTTCAACATAGGTATAGGTTCAAACGAACAGCAACTGCAGAATGCGAAGGCGCTTCTGAATCTTGTTACCGGAAGGAAAGCGGTAGCAACAGTGGCAAGGAAAAGGAATCCAACGCTTAAGATAAAGGAAGGCCAAGCCATAGGAGCCATGGTAACTGTGAGGAAAAATGAGGCCGCTGAGCTGCTCAGAAAGGCGCTAGATGCGGTAAATTTCAACGTAAAAGAGTCGAGCATAAGGGAAAACACCCTCAGTTTCGGCATAATGGAATATATAGATTTCCCGGGCATAAAGTATGATCCAAAGATAGGAATGCTAGGAATGAATGTAAACGCAACCTTCATAAGGAGGGGCAGGCGTGTAGCACTAAGGAAAAGAAAGCGTGGCGTCATAGGTTCAAAGCACGCCACGGTAGGCAGGCAGGAGCTTGCAGCCTATCTCAAGGAAAATTTCAAGCTTGGCGTTGTTGAAGAATAGGTGTTTGCATAAAGATTAGGTACGAACTCAGGCAAAAGGGAAAAGGGCTGAGAAAGTGCAAGCTTTGCGGGACTTCCCGCGGATTGATAAGGTCCTACAACCTATACATATGCAGGAGATGCTTCAGGGAAACAGCGAAGAACCTGGGATTCGAAAAATTGTCGTGATAAGATGCCTGACGTTCTAGCAGAAGCTGTAAATACGATAAAGGTCAATGAGAACCTTGGCAGGGATAGCTGCACCGTGCCATCGACAAAACTCGTCAGGGCGGTAATGGAAGTCATGAAGAAGAACGGCTATATAAGCGGATACGAAGAAGTCAAGTCAGGCAAATTCACAGTGCTGCGCATAGCTCTCTCGCACAAGATCAATGACATCGGCGTCGTGAAGCCGAGATACGCGGTCAGACTCGAGGAGTACCAAAAATTTGAGACAAGGCTCATACCGAGCAAGGACTTCGGCATACTCATAGTGTCTGCACCGAGCGGCATAATGACTAACAAAGAAGCGAAGGCGGCTAAGACAGGCGGCAGGCTTATAGCGTATATGTTCTAGGTTATGCTCATGGAGATGGATATCCCGCAAGGAGTTCAGGCAAAGCTGGAAGGCAGCAGCATCACTATTAGCGGGAAGCTTGGCTCCACTGCCAAAGGGTTCAATTCCAAGCTCACGCCAGTTGAGATATCGAATAACAAGATAACGATTATAGAACCCCAAAACAAGAAGCTCTTAAGGAAGGCCAAGCTTGCAGAAACCTCGCTAAGCCACGAGATAGCAAGTGCATTCAAGGGTGTTGAAAGCGGCATAGAAGTCAGAATGCAGATAGTCTACGCGCACTTTCCCATATCGCTGGAGGTAAAGAGCGGCGTGCTGTACATAAAGAACATCTTCGGAGAGAAGAATCCGAGGATTGCCAAGATAATCGGATCTACGAAGATAGAAGTAAAAGGCCAGGAAGTGACGCTGAAGGGAGTAGACAGTACCGACGTGGGTCAGACGATAGCGAACATAAAGAAGGCCGTGCACGTGACGGCCCATGACACGAGGGTATTCCAGGACGGGCTTTACATAATGAGAGAGGAGTGACGGTCATGCAAATAAAAAAGAAGCAGCATCCAAGTTTCAGGATCTCGAACCTCCATGCGAAGAACAGGTCAAGGCTTGCAGACAGGTGGCGCACTCAGCGCGGCATAGACAACAAGAAACGCATAAAGAGGGGTGGTTACGGAGCAATGCCCAGCATAGGCTACAAGAACGCTTCGGCGGTGAGAGGGTTAAGGCCTGATGGCGCTGCGGAAGTGCTTGTGCACAACGTGCAGGAGCTTTCAACAATAAGCGGCAAAGTAGCAAGGATAGCGCACGGCGTTTCAAAAAGGAAGAGAGAAGCAATAGCGAGGCAGGCGCAGATTAGCGGCATAAGGGTTGTAAACTAGGTGCTAAGATGACATTGCATTTCACAAAGAGGATTGCAAGCGAACTCATGGGCAGGGGCATCAATGCAATAAGGATAAAACCGACTGCGATGGACGATGCAAAGAAGGCCATAACGAGGGACGACGTGAGAAAGCTCATAAGCGATGGCAACATCTTTTCGATAAAGGCGAAGCACAACATAAGCGCCAATTCTAAGGTGTTGAAGAGGAAGAGATCAGAGGGAAGGAAGAGGGGAGTCGGAAGAAGGAGAGGCTCGGCAAAAGCAAGGAAGGGCATAAGCTGGGAGAAGAAGATAAGGTCCCAAAGAATGCTGCTGCAGGAGCTCAGGGCTATCGGAAAGATAAACTCAAAGGACTTCAAGCGATTCTACCTGCTTGCCAAAGGCAATGCATTCTCAAACAAAGCCTCTATGCTGTTGCACATCAGGGACAAAGGCATAAACATAAGCGATGACGAACTCGCGAAGGCAAACGAGAACATAAAGAACAGGTATAAGTGATCACGATGAAGAAAAAGGCAAAAGAGATGAAATTCAGGAGAAGAAGGGAATCGCTGACAAACTACTCAAAGCGCATTGCGATGGTAAAGAGCGGACTAGAGAGGGTGGTGGTGAGGAAGAGCAACTCCAGGATAACAGCGCAGATTGTGGTCTATGATGAGAAGGGCGACAGGATAAAGGCCAGTGTTGACTCAAGGGAACTCGCAAAGCTTGGATGGCCCAGCAGGTGCAACAAGCCAACGGCATACCTTACCGGAATGCTGCTTGCTGAGAAGGCAGACAAGAAGAGCGAGTACATACTAGACATCGGCCTCAGCACTCCTGTCAGTGGATCCATACCGTTTGTGTTTGCCAAAGGGTGCATAGATGGGGGCATGCGCATAAAGGGAGCATTAGACATCAAGGAAGAGGCGTACAATGCTTCTTCAATCTCAAGGTATGCCGAAGCGCTCAAGAAGGACCAAAACAAATATACGCTGCAGTTCGGCGCATATGCTAGGGAAAAGGTACAGCCAGAGGGGCTGCAAAAGCTTTTTACCGAGGTTAAGGCAAAAATAGGAAAGGAGTGATGATTTGATAAGAGAAGCGGAAGCGGAAAGATTTAGCATTGAGGCTTGGCAGCCGCGCACAAAGATAGGAATAGACGTCAAGGGCGGCAAGATAGTCAGCATAGAGCAGATATTCGCCAGCGGCAAACCTATAAAGGAAGTGGAGATAGTAGATGCGCTTCTCCCAAACCTCGAGAACAAGATGCTCGAAGTGGCGTCAGTACAGAGGATGACCAAGAATAACAGGAGGCAGAAATATAGGGCCACAGTGGTGGTGGGAGACAGGCACGGCCACGTAGGCATAGGCACGAGCAAGGATGTAGAAGTGAGGCCTGCGATAGACGCAGCCATACGTGATGCAAAGCTTAAGATAATATCCGTGCCACTAGGCTGCGGCTCATGGGAATGCAACTGCGGCACAAATCACAGCCTGCCGCTGAGAGTAACAGGAAAGTGCGGCACCTCAGAAGTGGTGCTAAAGCCGGCTCCGAGAGGAGTCGGCATTGTGGCGAATGCCGTTGTTAAAGCTGTGGTGGAGCTTGCGGGGGTAAGCGACGTGTGGAGCTTCTCTAGGGGCAGGACCAGGGACATATACAACACCGCGATAGCAGCATATGAAGCCCTGAGGAGCATAACCGAGCTCAAGAATATAGAGTCATTGAACGCGGGCAGCGCTGGCAGCGCAATTGCAGAAGAACAAGCACAAAAGCAGTAAAGGAATAAAGAAGAACAGCACTCACAAATAAATCCTTTTCATCTCCTTATTAAGTGGTGGTCTGATGGAAGCATTCCAAAATGAATATACATATAGAAAGTTCCTTGAAGCTGGCAAAGAGGAGGAATTCGATAGGAGATTCGATGAGGCAGTAAGTGCTGCAAAGAGCGGTATGCCTGGAAAACGGCACCCTCTCTATATAGGAGACAGGGAAGTCTTTGCCAAAGAGGAAATTACAGAACGATCGCCGATAGATGGAATGCCGATAGGCACCTTCCAGAAAGCAGGCAGGGAGGAGGTAAAGGCTGCGATAGCAGCTGCTAATGTAGCTTTCAAACAGTGGCAAGCAACGCCTTACAGGGAGAGAGTCGCAATAATCAGGAAAGCTGCAGACATATTTGCAAGGGAAAAGTTCGCGGTAGCTGCAATACTGAGCATAGAGAACGGCAAAACAAGGTACGAGTCCGTCGGAGAAGTCGACGAAGCGATAGACTTCCTGAGGTTCTATGCGCTAGACATGGAGAGGAACAAGGGCTATGTTCAGAAGAGAAAGATTGCCGGAACGCAGTCCAAGGTGGGTGCAGGATTCCAAGGGGCTCCGGGGAGAGAGGAGAACGTCACTATAGCAATGAAGCCATACGGGGTTTTTGGAGTAATCGCGCCATTCAATTTCCCCATCTCAATATCCGTTGGAATGAGCTCAGCGGCTCTGATAACGGGCAATGCGGTGATATTCAAGCCGTCTTCCACAGACAACATGTCAATGCTGACAGGCCTTAAGATATACGAAATATTCAAAGAGGCAGGAATCCCTAGCGGGGTTTTCAACTACATAACCGGGCCAGGTTCAGAGGTTGGGGATGAGATGGTAGTAAGCAGGGATGTCGCAGGCATAGTCTTTACGGGCTCAAGGAAGACCGGTATGGGAATGATGCTCAAAAGCTACTCGCTCGGAAATCAGAAGGTCTTCGTCGTCGAGATGGGTGGCAAGAACCCCGCAATAGTCTCGAAGTATGCGGATCTCGATGCAGCAGCAACAGGTATCGCCAGTGCAGCTTTCGGATTCGACGGCCAGAAGTGCAGTGCATGCTCAAGGGTCTATGTACAGGAACCGATAAAGGAAGAGTTCATAAGCAAGCTTGTAGAAAAGATGAGGTCATTCAAGATAGGAAACCCGCTGCAGAAAGGCGTATACATGGGGCCCTTGATAAGCGAGAATGCATACAACACGTTTGCAGGAGCTGTAGAGGAAGCGAAGAGGAACGGGCGCATAATCTATGGAGGCAACAGGGTAAGCAACGGCCTAAACGGCATATATGCAGATCCAACGCTGGCTGAGCTGAGCCACGGCAACCACCTCTTCCACGAGGAGCTCTTCGTGCCTTTCCTAGTGCTCGCAACCTTCAAGAAGTTCGATGAGGCGATTGAGAAGGCAAATGATGTGGAGTTTGGTCTGACTGCAGGCCTATACAGCAAGAAGCGCAGTGAGATAAACGAATTCATGGACAGAATACAGGCAGGAGTCGTTTACGTAAATAGGGAAACCAGCGCGACAACAGGCGCAATTGTCGGTTTCCACTCTTTCGTGGGATGGAAGGGCAGCGGCCTGACCGGCAAGGGTACGAGCAGCAGGTTCTACCTGCAGCAATTCATGAGGGAGCAGAGCGAGTCTGTCTCAAAGTAAACTACCCATGTAAAGCCTGTGGGCTTTCCATAAGTCTGACATGCTTAATTCCTTCTCCCGACACCTGTCGCCGCAACAAAGCCAGTTAATGTCGCGGCGTGATGTATAAACAGGTGTGAATATGGACATAGCAATAGATTTCGGGAAAAGAAAGAGTTATGTTGTCATGGATGGCAACAACAAGACGATATGTTTCAACCCGAACCCAAGGCCGGAGAAAAATCTCAACTCGGTCAAGATCGCTGTGGAAAAGACACAGGAAGTTGACATAGGCAAATTGCTGTGAAAAAAGAGAAATAAAAAATGTAAAGTCCTATCTCTTGGTGTTCTCGAGCATGAGTTCCTTCGGCTCTATGCCGCTCATGAGTTCGTCGATCTGCTTGTTTACACTAGCGGCCTTCATATCGAGTTCCTTCAGCCTGACTATCTGTGTCACCTTTGCGAAGGAGCTTGAGTTTATGGCTGCTATTTCGGCGTTTATCCTGTCGAGCTCCTTGCTGGCTTCTTTTATCATGTCTCTCAGGTATGACTTTATAACTTTCGGCGAATCAGCAAACTCCAAAATCTTCATCGCTGTCATGACCGCCAGGTAATTGTCCCTGAGTTTCCCGCTGAGGCCTATCACAAGATTGGTCATCGAATTGGAAAAGTCTATGAGCGTTTCTGCATTGAAGGCTTTCTCTATCAGCAAAGGTATCATATGCACTTCATAGTCCCATGAGTTGCCAAGCCTGTCCCTTATCGTAAGGATGTTGTCCATGAGTATTGCCATCTCATTGACGCTCTCCACTTTGCTTATCCAGCCCTGAAGGACAAGCACCTTGTATGCCTCTGCCTTCTTTACGCCAAACCTTTTCTTGTAGTCATTGAAGAGTGTATTTGCAATCTTCTCTTTTGCCTTCTCTGCAGGAGCTTCGGCATTGCTGCCTCTTTCATCTTTCCTGAGTGCATTGTAGTGCTTTGCAAGTTCCTGTACGTCGGCCGCATTCTCCACAAGCGAGTATACGACCTCATAGGCCTTCTCTACGCTGCCAAGCCTCTTGTAGTAGCCGAGCACCAGCATGTTGGCGTATTCTCCGTACTTCTTGTACTCGATATTGTTTGTCGATTTCTTTATGATGAGCTTCAGAAGGTCGCTGTAGTTCACGGCTTCGTCGCCAGCAGCCAAGCCCGCGCTGCTTCCCGCCTCGTCTACCTCCTCAATTTCGTTTGCTTCCATAAAGCCCCCATTAAGTTCGTCCAGCGTCAATCTACATCTGTCCCCATGTGCTATATTCCTTTACCACAGTTTGTTGTGTTGTTGGTAACAAAATATAATAAAACATAACTATTAATTCAAAGTTGTCCAAATGCTAGTGTGATTACCAATGTGCATATCAAAAGCCCTCTACGTGGCAATAAACAACAATTACAGTATCTGTACAGTCAAATATAAAAAGCATATCTTCAGGACGTTGGTCGCAGATACCTTCCTTAAGCAGGCTGTAGGTCTGATGTACAGGCCGCACCTGAAGCGCAACGAAGCGATGCTCTTTACCTTCAGGCGTGGGGGCATCTACCCCATATGGATGCTCAATATGCGTTTCCCTATAGACATAATATGGCTTGGCGACAATTTTCAGGCCATTGATATAGCCCATTCAGTAAAGCCATGCAGCAGCATCCTCAGATGCAAGACATACTCAAACAAGAGGAATGCTAGGTATGTGCTTGAGCTATGCGCAGGAATATCCAATCGTTTCGGGATAAGGGTGGGCAGCAGCCTAAAAGTAAATAACCCGGAAGGCCGTCAAAATGAACGTTAACCGGTTTTCGAAGATTGCAGCAATTGCGTCGGCACCGCAGATAACTCCAATATACTTCTTCATAGCATTGTTCTATGCCATGGGAGGCACGGGCTACCTGTTCCTCGGTGTGTCCATTGCGTTTGCAGCAATAATCCCTCTGCTTTCCATAGTTGTCTATACAAAACTCTCGAAACTTGATGCTTTTATAAAAGAGAGGAACAGGAGATACCCCCTTTTTTATACTGCAATGGTGTCATTTGTAGCAGGTTTCATAATACTCAGATATGTAAACGCGCCGTTTATCATAACTGCGCTTATGCTCGCGTACGCATTGAACTCAATGCTGGCAACAATGCTCAACAGGTATGTGGATAAGGTAAGCGTGCATACATGGAATATAAGCGGCCCTGCAGTTGCAATTCTATATCAGTTCGGAGTGCTTGCCTTTTTCCTGGCGCTTGCCACGGCTCTTTTTGTAGGGATTTCAAGAATACTGGTGCGCGCCCATACGAAGGAAGAGGTAATGATTGCATTTTTGGCGTCGATAGTGCTGACATACCCTATCATTTTTCTGCTGCCGCTGGTGCTTCCAAATGCCGTGTAATTATGCCAGCCTCTTTATTATGTGATAACCGAATCGTGTCTTGACTATCCCAGAGGTCTGCCCCACTTCAAGTTTGAATGCTGCCTCTTCAAATTCCTTTACCATCGTGCCCCTCCCGAAAAAGCCCAGATCGCCGCCCCGTTTCCTCGAGCCGTCTATCGATTTCTGCTCCGCCAATCTCGCGAAGCTCTCCCCTTTGCCTAACTTTTCGAGTACTTCGTTTGCTGTAGAGAGCTTTTCAACAAGTATATGGGCACATTTTATCTTGTTAGCCATATCAACACTACATTATGTGGTACCTTGCACGCAAAAGATAAAAATGCCTATAGAATAAACCTATCGTGGAAATAATATTCGAATTGCTACTGCTGTTAGTGCTATCACTTCTCTTTGGTAAGATCGCAGAAAAACTGAATGTGCCTGGGATA
>JAJZEU010000062.1 GCA_021805625.1 Microcaldota archaeon | reverse complement strand
GGTAATGGAAATCCTAGTCGGCCCGGGTCACACCGCACCTCTGATGAGGATAAAGTACGATGACAAATCAGAGGCAGTCCTTCTCGCTCCAGAAGGCATGAAGGTCGGAGATAGGATACAGGAGGGTGCAAGTGCAGCAATAACGCGTGGCAGCATAATTCCGCTGCAGAAGATCCCCGATGGAATGTTCATTTACAACGTAGAAGCCATACCTGGCGACGGAGGCAGGTACGTAAGGGCAGCAGGAAACTACGCCACGATAGTCTCACATTCCGATTCATATGTGACTCTACTCATGCCTTCAAAGATGATGATTAACATAAATCCAAACTGCAGGGCAGAGATAGGCGTAGTGGCTGGAGGGGGCATGGAGATGATGCCCATACTCAAAGCAGGAAGGAACTACTACATCAAGCACGCTACGAATGCGTTATGGCCCCACAACCGCGGCGTAAAAATGAATCCGGTTGACCACCCATTCGGAGGCAAACAGCATCACAAGGGGACGTCAAGCATGGTGTCGAGGCACGCGCCTCCGGGAGCGAAAGTCGGACATATCGCGGCAAGGAGAACAGGAAGGAAGAAGAGAGGATGAAATGGCTAGGACATTTGCATTCAGAGGAAAGTCGCTGGAAGAGCTGCAGGCACTCAGCATATCGGACTTCGCCAAACTGCTGAAGTCAAGACAAAGGCGCTCAATAAAGAGAATGGGGATAAGCTACAAGGCGCTCATCGCAAAAGTGGACAAGGCGAAGAAGGCAGGCAAGCAGCTTGTGAAAACGCAGATACGCGAAGCCGTCATACTCCCGTCATGGGTTGGCATGAAGTTCGCGGTGCACAACGGCAAGGAATTCAAAGACCTTTACATAACTCCTGAGATGCTTGGCCACAGGCTGGGAGAGTTTGTGTTCACTACAAAGCGCGTGTTGCATTCGGCCCCGGGAATAAGGGCAACGAGAGGAAGCAAGTTCCTATCGGTGAAATAATGGAGTACTCATTCAACATGAACAAGGCGCCTTTCATATTTGCGCAGAAATCTGAGATAAACGCCAGCTACAAGGACATGTCCGCAGTGTGCGATTTCATCAGGTACAAAAAAGCGTCAGCGGCGCTTGAAGCCATAGACCGCTTCATAGCGATGGAAGCTCCCGTGCCGTACAGGAGGCACAACAAGCGCATGGGCGCGAGGCACGAACTCGGAGGCACGAAAGGCGCATATCCTGTAAAGGCGGCAAACGAGGTAAGAAGCGTGCTCGTCAACGCCATGGCCAATGCAGACAGCAGAGGCAGGTCGGGCCAGGACATGTACATAATACACGCTGCGGCGAACAAGACACACATAGAGAGAAGGTATCCGTCAAAGGGCTCCCTGGCATGGGGTAGAGGCATGTACGGAAGGGCGGCGATGATGCACAGCGACCTAGAGTATGCAAAGGTCGAGATAGGGCTTGCGGACGGCACCGAAAAGGAGCTGACAAAGAACATGAAATACTTCATAAAGAAGAATCAGGCGATGAAAGGGAAGGAAGGCCCTCAGCCTGCAAAGAAAGTGGAGAAACTGCAGCCTCAGAAAAAAGAGAAGAAGCCAGAAAAGGAGAAAGAGAAGGTAAAGGCATGATGCAATGGTAAGTGAGAAGAAATTCATAGAGGATGCAACTGTCAAGCTCAGGATATCGAGATATCTAGAGAAGGCGCTGAACAGAGCTGGCTTTTCTAGAGTCATCATCCAGAAGACACCGATGATAACGAGGATTGTGGTATACGTGACCAATCCCGGAAGGGTTATAGGCAGAGGGGGTCAAACGATCAACGACCTGACCGAAACCCTGAAGAACAAATTCCACATAGAAAACCCCCAAATAAGCGTTTCGGAGATAGAAAATCCTAAGCTCGAGCCAAGGCTCATAGCGAAGTACATCTCAGACTCCCTGGAAAGGGGCATAAACGCAAGGCGCCTGCTCCACTCAGCAATCAAGGACGTCATGATCAACGGCGCTTTGGGGGCAGAGATAATAGCATCCGGTAAGCTGGCAGCGAAGGGTGCAAAGGCCAGGCAGATAAAGCTCAGGCTGGGCTATCTGCCGAAGTCCGGCGACTCTACGAAACTGGTCGATGAGGCAAAGATAACCGCATACCCAAAGTATGGTGCCATAGGCATAGTGGTAAGGATAGTGCAGCCAGGCACGAAATTCCCAGACAGAGAGATAAGGGAGATAGAGCTTCCGAGGAATATAGCCGCAGCAAAGTAAACTATAAATATCAGTTCGACCATAAGGATGATAGTTATGAAGATAAACGACCTGCGCGCACTGCCTAATGAGACACTGAAGAGCAGGCTCAACGAACTAACGCTTAACCTCAGCATAGAGAAGAGGAAGGTAGCTTCAACAGGCGTAGCAAGCAAAAAGATCAAGCTTAGGGAAATGCGGCGCACCATTGCGCAGATCAATACTCTTTTGAAGGAGAGGGGTGTGCAAAACTAATGCCTGAAGTATGCCCCAAGTGCGGCCTGCCGAAAGAGCTCTGTGTGTGCGATGTCCTCGACAAGGAGACCACCAGGAGAATAAAGATTAGCACTGAGAAGAAGAAGTTCAGGAAGTACATGGTAGTTGTAGAGGGGCTTGCAGGCGACGAGCTCGAAAAAACAGCAAAGGAGCTAAAAAGGATTTTGGCGTGCGGAGGCACATACAAGAACGGGGTAATAGAGCTACAGGGGGGCAATAAGGACCTCGTAAAAAAGATGCTGGTTTCGCTCGGCTACAATGAAGAGAGCATAGATGTCATATAGCTACAACTTATCCTCATTTACGTAACCTGTATCTATCATGGCCTTAAGGACGTCTATCAGGTAGCTCGCATTCTTCACTATGTCCCCTTCCGTAACAATTCCCGTCAAGATGCCCTTCTCGTCCACGACGCAGAGCCTTTTGACCTTCTTGCTTACCATCAGCTTTGCAGCTTCATCAATCCTCGTCTCCTTTCTGATGGTTATCACGGGTTTCGTCATGGCGTCCTTTGCCTTCGTGAAAAGCAAGCCTCTCTTTTTTGAGACAAGCCTTTCCACTATGTCTCCGTTGGTCACAATCCCCACAGGTTTGTTTTCTCCGTCAGCTATCACAACGGCACTTATGTTGAACTTCTTCATCTTTGAGGCTATGCTCCTTATTCTGTCCTTCTCCCTCCCGATTATCACCGGAAAGCTCATAACATCATTCGCGACAAGCGAACGCGTATCAGAGTACATAACCCTCAATAGGAAGTGTGTTTGGTAAAACTTTAAATGTGCCCATTAAATAGTTTGACCGCAATAAATCTTCAGAAAATCTCCCCTAAGTGCAAGCTCCTCAGCCGGGATTCGAACCCGGGTCGCAAACGATCTGCCACAAACAGTGTTGACAGGCTTGCATGCTGGACCACTACACTACCAAGACGTCAGTTTAAAAACGCGCGAAAATCCTGTCCTCGAAGCTGTAAGATTATTAAAGTGTTACTTTTTCATAGGTAAAGCTTAAATACTGTATACGGCGTAAAGTTGGTTTATACAAAAGGTACGAGATGTATGAGGATAAGATTGCCAGAAGTTCAGGCAAATAGCATTGGTGCGCCGCCTTCGATTGTTTCGGAACTACGCACCGGGGACAATGACAGGCAAACATTTACGCTTACCACAAGACAGGGCGTACAAAGAGAGATATGCATAGACTCTGATGTAACGCTTGGCATAATAAAACCAGACGCGACGACAAGAGGTCTTGAAGATGCGATATATTCAAGAATTGAGGGGCTCGGGTTTGATGTGATAGTGTTAGCAAGGAGAAGGCTGATCCAAGAAGACATTGATTTCCTTTACCATGCACACATCGGAAAGCCATACTACCCCGAGATCGTCGCTTTCATGACTTCTACTGAGGTTGAGATATTCCTAGTTACTGGAAAGGACGTAGTATCCAAATTGAATCAGATTGTCGGCTTCACGGACCCGTCAAAGGCCCAGACGAATACGATAAGAGGAGATCTATACGCCAAGGACCGTGTCATGCCCCAGTTTCCAAACATATACCAGAATTCAATACACTCAAGCAGCAGCGACAGGGTAAGGGACGAGCTTGCGTACTTTCTTAGACTAATTCTTTCTTAGTATGCCCGTGAGTTGGTGCCTAGACTGGTAATATTTGACATGGCCGGCGTTCTATTCGATGAAAGCTACGCAAAGTCCATGAAAAAAGAGATTAAAGCGATGTTGAAGAGGAACAAACCACTGAGAATTGACAAAAAAGATGCAGAATGGATCAAACTTTCAGCAATGACAAAGACAGGAAAGATCACTTTTAGGCAAGCAAGGCTGGAATACCTGCAATACCTTGGCCTTAAACCAAAGTTGATAAAAGAATATAGCACGATAGAAAAAAAATGGGAGAATAGAATCAAACTAAAAGACAGAAAAATGCTGTTTTATCTTTCAAGGCTCAGAAAAATGGGGATAAAGATAGCGATTCTGAGCAATACGGGCTATACAACAAAGAATAGAAACAAGATTCTCAGGAGGCTTGGAATTATAAAGCTAGTCGATGGCGTCTTTTGTTCATCCAAAATCGGGTATGTGAAGCCTGATAGAATGGCTTATTTGGCTGTATTGGATGCAATGAATATCTGGTCCGGAGACGCTGTGTTTGTGGGGCACGATAAGTGGGAGCTACGAGGCGCCATGAGGGCTGGCATAAGGGCAGTTATGTTCAGGGGCAGCATTAAAAAGATATTCACCGATATTATAAAGAGATAAACCTAGTGACGAAAATGGAGTACGATTTCCGCAAAGGTATGCAAGCAATAGTATACAAAAAAGTGGGCTCAAAAAAGGAGTTCTTGATACTGCACAGAATAAAAAACTGGACCGGATGGGAGTTTCCAAAAGGAGGCGTCAAGCAAAACGAGACACATTCAGATGCGGTCGTAAGGGAGCTTGGAGAGGAATGCGGCATCGCAAAGAAAGATATTGTAAAGATGTGGGAAACCCACCACGATTTTGTGATTAACTACCCAAAAGAGATGTGGGAAAAGGCGGGATACAAGGGTGCTCTGAACAGGAACTTCATCGTAGAGGTGCTCCCGGAGACCCAAATTACAATAAAGCAGAACGATGAGCTTGAGCATGACGATTTCAAATGGATAACTGAGGATGATGCGGTAAAGCATCTAGACCCAAGACTTGTCAGAAGCCTGACGCTTTGCAACAAGATACTGGATAGTTATACCAAGGCTAATGAGTACGGTGCTAAGATAAAAGACAAGTTCGCAGAGCGATTCATAGGATTTCTATTGTACGGCTCCCGCACCACAGGAAGAAATAATGAAAACTCCGATTATGACATAGTGGTAATCCTAGATGAAGAAAAGGCAGGCGATATAGAATCAATAAAAATGCTCAACAAAGGCAGATTAAACTGCGATCTTCAGCTAACATATGCAAAAGAACTGCCATCAAATGCGGATTTCATCTCGTGGGATTCAAGCGGCTCATTTTACTACTTTGTTATAGGGGGTGCAATCACAATTGTCGGCCGTAACCCGTTTGATGTAATCAAGCCTCCTGACGAGAAGGCGATTTCGCTGAGTGTGCTGTCAAAAATGCAGTACTACATCTATAGAATAAGACAGACAATGTTTGGCAATTCCAAAAACAACACCAACGCGCTGTATTTCACGAAGCGTATACCTCCAATCATGAGGATGGTCATAGAGCTTCAGGGTAAGTGGTATGGCGATGAGCTTGATGCGCTTGATGATTTCAACTACCGGTTTCCAAACGTGTTTTCAGACGAAGAGATGAAAAAGATGCAATCTGCTATAGAGAACGGCAAGCCTCTCGAGATGAACGAGATATATGGCATCTACACGACGCTGTATCACACATCCATAAGCTTCCTGAAAGATAAAATCCATTTGGGTACCTTAGATGAGATTTCCACTAAACGGTAAATACACAGTAAACGACGTTTTTCTTGAAAGAAAAAGGACCTACATAAAAAAGAGAATAAAGCTTCCCAAGGGAATCGATAGGGCCAAAGTTCTAAAATTAATATCTGAATACAAGAGGCAGCTTGAGGAGAACGGCACACCTACCACAAGATTATATAGCAAAACCATCGAAAAGAGTACCGGATCCATAGTACTGATAGAGGATTTTTATATCAAGAACCTTGAAATAGAGCTCGGAAGAACTCCAAGAACGAAAGTGGAGAAATATTTTGTCCAAATGCTGAGAATAGTCGATAGAAACTACATATTCGGAAAGTTTCCAAAAACAATAGTTGAGGTAAAACCTTCAAATTTTCTTTTGGACTGCGACAAAATCATATATTGCGATCTTGTACCGCCAAGAGTTATCAAGAACCGCAAAATATCTGGCAAACAACTTGATTTTACATATAAAAACGATAAGTCGAAGCTTAAGGAGCTAAGATTCAGATTCATCAGCAAAGAAGGTGCGCTCTATTACATGATTTTACATGCAGCCGCCGTAAGACCAGACATGCTGAACTACTTTATCAGAGCATCCTTGAATAATATCGAAAACAAACAGATGAAAACGAGAATAAAAAAACTAATAAATTCAGAGAGTTTTCACACAGAAATGGTAAGGCTCGAGCCATTTTATAGGAAAAGGAGGACCGCGTACCTCAAATTCATGCGCATGATGGCAGCACAAGGCGCTAGTTCACAATTATTTCATTGACCACACTTTTAGGACAGGTTTTTCTAACACAAGTACCTAGCCTTGCCATCGCCACTCGCCTTGGTTATCACCGGCAGGGTGACTTCCCAGAAACGCCTTTCGGTGAAGAAGTCTCGCAAGTACTTGAATAGGAATGACAGCGTCTTGAGTATCCTGGTCCTCTTTTGGCTCCTCAGCTGCAAGCGCCTCTTGTCGAGAAGGAGCTCGGTACTCTGGAATTCTGTTATAGGAAACGGCTCTGATAAGCTGGTGTTTGAGAATTTCGTAGCCTCAAGCTCGAATCCGACACTGCGTCTACAGAAAAATTCGTCTCGGCCAGCGCTACCATTAAAATGGCATACGAGGAGAAGGGCTAAAAATTCGTCGTGCTAAAGTTTGAAATAGTCACGATTTTCATTCTATCAGTATTATTTGTGAACATTATCTGTAAGAAGCTCTGATGCTCTCATAAGGTGCACTAGTTCAATGCCATTGGCCTTGAGCAATTCTTCCCCTCCCTCTTCCCTGTCAACGACGCAGATCACTTTTGAAACTTTAGCTCCTCTGTCTATGAGCATTTCGGCTGCTCTTAGGACAGAATTACCTGTCGTCACGACATCCTCCAAAATATTTATGTTTTCACCAGGCTGCACATCTCCAATAAAAAGTTTCTCCGTTCCATGCGGTTTCTTTTCCTTTCTCACTATAATGTAAGGTATCTTCAGCCTCATGGAGGCCGCAATAAGGAGCGGCACCGCCCCAAGTTCAACACCCGCAATCCTATCTGCCGATACTTTTTCCGACAGCCCCTCAGAGATCTCATCTAGGATGTCCGGTCTTGTCAGGGCTTCTTTTATATCGATGTAATATCCGGCTTTTTTCCCAGATGCAAGAGTAAAATCTCCAAACTTTATCGCCCCTGCTTCGATAAGTCTTTTCTTTATCAAAAGATTACCCTCTTCTTATCATTGCAGAGGAAGAAATAAAAACGCCTCGGCCGGGATTCGAACCCGGGTCGCAAGCGTGACAGGCTCGCATGCTGGACCACTACACTACCGAGGCGCGCGTATACTATTCTTCTGAATGATATTTATTCCTTACGAGCAATGTTAAAGCGTTTGCCATGGAGAAAATGCGTGCGATGGTCCTTCGACATTTCATGGCTATAGAAAAGGTCCCTCTAAAATCTGAAAATGTAAACGTTCCAAAACAAAAGGAGAATGAAGTGCTCGTAAAGGTCGATGCGTGCGGGGTGTGCAGGACAGACCTCCACGTGATAGAAGGTGAGTTGGCAAAGCGGAAGCTGCCTGTCATACCGGGACACCAGATAATCGGGAGGATAGTTTCAGCTGGAAAGGGCGTGAAGGGCAGAAGGGTAAGGGAAAGTGTAGGCATAACCTGGATAAACAGCACGTGCGGAAAATGCAGATACTGCAAAGTGGGAATGGAAAACCTTTGTGAGAGTCCAAAACTTACAGGGTACAGCACAGATGGCGGATATGCAGAGTATGTGACCGTGCGAGAAGATTATGCATTCCCTCTTCCGAAAGGCTTCGATGCTGTTCATGCGGCACCGCTTTTCTGCGCTGGCATAATAGGCTACAGGGCTCTGAAGCTTGCAGAAGTTGGAAGGGGCAAAACGCTTGCGATATTCGGTTTCGGCTCATCTGCAAGGATAATTATACAGATCGCAAGGTACCTTGACAGCGAAGTGATAGTATTTACAAGGGACATGAAGCACCGCCATGCAGCAAGGCAGATGGGGGCCAAATGGGCAGGCAACCTGCACGGGTCTCCAAAGATTATCGCGGACAGCGCCATAATCACAGCACCAGTCGGATGGCTCGTACCAAAGGCGCTCGATACGGTGAGGAAAGGAGGCAAGGTAGTCATAGAAGACATTTACATGAGCAAGATACCCAAAATTGACTACAACAAGCAGCTGTACTATGAGAAATCCGTGATGAGCGTCACGAACTACACAAAGAAAGACATAAGGGAATTCCTCAGCCTCGCAGCAAAGATTCCGATAAGGACGGAGATTCAGGAATTCATGCTGGAAGAAGCCAACGAGGCGCTGGCAATGCTCAAGCATGACAAGCTTCATGGCTCGGCGGTACTCAGAATCTGACTCAAACCCGATTCCCGTTGGGGTGAATTGAACACCCAACCTGCCGGTATCTACTTCTTGGCAGAAGCCAAGACCTATCAAGCTACAGCCGGCCGCTCTAGCCATTGAGCTACAACGGGTTTCGCAAATACACTTGGATTATGCAGTTTTTATACTTTTATTAATCCTACCTGCGTCGACGTATCCGCAGCGAATTGCGACTGATAAGCTATTTAAGTATCATAGTCAATATAAAACCATGCCTGATACTCCAAAGCAAGGTACTATGGCCAGTAGTACCGCAGGCGCAGCACAAGCAAAAAAAGCTGCGCACCCGCCGGTATATGCACTGAAGGCGAGAAGGGCATCATCAGCTCCACTATCGATTTACTGGATCAAGGACGTGGCAAGGGGCTTCATCTCTTACCAGAATTTTCCAGACGCGCTTGCCGTTTCGTTCGCAATCGCAAGCGTTTCCCTGGCTCTTCCGTTTTTCCCTCTTCCTATCCTTCTTGTGATTTTAGCAATAGCTTTCATACTTGCAATGATAAACCCGCTTCTAGGGCTTGTTGCCATGCTCTTCGAAAGCCTCCCAATCTTCGTCTACCAGGCGCCTCTGCTCGGCTGGCTATTCACAATCTTCATAAGCCTCTCGCTGTTCTTAGGGTACAAGCACTACCGCACCATAACGTTCATCTACATGCTGATTGCCCTTCCTTTCTCTTTCCTTGGCTATTTCCTTGAAATACCTGCACTGGTAATGACCACGCTTGTAGTCGGCCTGAAGAGGGCATCAGTAAGCGCAGTAGTTGTGGTGCTTGCCATAACTGCGATCTCGGCTCTGACTGGGATACAAACATCTGGGGCAATAGCATACAATCCCTCTGTTGCACACGCAGATCTCGTAGGGAGCTTACCATATTCCCCTCTCATAGTGCCCTCAAAGCTTGCTCCATCGCTCTCAAATTTCACATCAATGTGGGGTTCTTCGTTGTCGACATTTGCAGGCTTCAACACCACCTCCCACATCATAGACGGTCTATACCTGTCTGCCCTTTCCTTGGGATACGATACGGCTTTCGTGCTCATACAGGTAGTAGTATGGCTCCTCGTGGTCTTTGCAATAGGCAACTTTGCGATAAAGAGCAGGTCAAAGTACAAAGGTGCAAAGGCCAGCCTCTTCAGCATCATAATACCCGCCTCCTACATTTTCATCTCATATGCCTCCAGAATCGCATTCAACTTCTACATCCTCATTGGTTTTGCGGTAACGCCTCTTGTTTTGCTTGCACTTGAATTCAACAACATAAATGTTATCAGGGCACTCGAGGTGATGAAGCAGGATTTCAGGAGCAAGTTCGGTGAGGCCTTCGAGAACCTCACTAGCGGCACCAATGAAACTTTCGCCGATGTCGTAGACTACGAAGAGACAAAAAAAGAGATGACAACCTCAATCCTCGCTCCGATAGAGCATAGAGAAATTTCCGGCGCGTATAATATCAAACCCTCAAAGGGCATTTTGCTTTTCGGTCCGCCAGGAACAGGAAAGACGATGCTCATGAGAGCGCTTGCAAACGAGATACATGCCGGATTCTTTTACATTAAGACATCCTCAATACTCTCCCCATATCCTGGAGAAAGTGCGCAGACAATTTCAAGGATATTCGCGATAGCAAAGAAGCACGCACCGAGCATACTCTTCTTCGACGAGATAGACAGCATAGCGGGCAACAGGGAAATATTGGAAAGCGAAAGTGGAAAGCAGGTCATGTCGACGCTGCTAAGCGAGATGGATGGATTCCAGAAGCTGGAGGGCGTTGTCATAGTCGGAGCTACAAACCTGCCCCAAGTGCTTGATCCTAGCATAATGAGGCCGGGCAGATTCGACAAGATTATATACATGCCGCTGCCCGATGCGCATGCAAGAGAGCTTCTCTTCAGGT
>JAJZEU010000118.1 GCA_021805625.1 Microcaldota archaeon | reverse complement strand
GAGAAGTAAAGGCTGCTTTCATTCTGCAGGAAAAAGGTTAAAACTACAACTTACCTTGACGGGAGAGGTAGCGGCACTTATATACCAGAATGGAAGATCATAGATAATGTTGGTAGAGAGGTGATTATGTCATGGTGGCTGCAATAGTTTTTAAAATCGATGAGCTTAGGGACTATGCGGCAAGAGCTGGCCTCACCCTGAATTTTGTGATCAAAGAGGCCTTCCTTTTTGAGTTGATGGAATCCATGGTGGGTGGGGCTTTTGTGCTAAAAGGAGGAACGGCGATAAACAAAGGCTATCTGGAGGGGCATCAGAGATTTTCCGAGGATCTTGACTATGACACCGATCTTGGCAGTGGCGATGTCAGAAAATACATTGACCGCCTCGGATGGAAAATCAAGAAGGAATTTTTCACAAAGCACGCGATAGGTTTTATAATGGCATATAAGTTCGATAGTATCATAGATGTAGTCAGGCTTGACATTTCGTTCGGAATCAAGAAAAAGGCAGAAAAAAGGAGAGTCATATCTGATTTTTTGCCAATATCAAAGATTGTGTCCATGTACGGGCTCAATGAGTTAAACCGCCAGAAGGAAGCGGCGTTTGAAGAAAGGAAGGAATGGAAAGATCTCTACGACTTATACTGGATGCATGAGCTTTACACAAATACATTCAGAATAAAGGATAAAGCAAAGTTTATGGAAACGCTCTCAAACATGAGCGTACCTAAAACCGCAAATGCATACATCCCAGCACAAAAAAGACCCAACTGGAATGCTATAATTGAAACGTTGCAGCATGTTTAGTGTCTCGTGCCTCAGAAGTTCGAGAGTTCAAATCCCTCCTGCATGCGATATTGGATGAAGAAATGCCTGAGATAAGCGTCATAGTTCCATCGTTGAACGAGGAGAAGTACATAGGCAAGGCCATGCAGAGCCTAAGAGACCAAGCTTTCAAGGACTACGAGATAATACTGGTTGACAACTGCAGCACGGACCGAACCAGAGAAATAGCCAAAAAATATGCAAGGATCTTAAAGGACAAGAGAAAAGGGGTGGGTTTGGCAAGGAACCTGGGCTCGCGCATTGCGAGAGGCAAGATACTGCTGTTCCTAGACGCCGATACCGTTGCCTCGAAGGGTCTCCTGTCTGAATACAAAAACGCGTTTTCCAGCGACGAAGTAGTTGCCGCAACAGGGCCGATACTGCCGCTTGAAAAGACGAGCAGGTTCGTAAGGATCAGCTACAAGTTCGTTTCAATCCTTTTCGTCAGGCTGTCGATATTTTTCGGAAGACCTTCCATAGTCGGCTCGAACTTTGCTGTAAGGCGCAGCGCCTTCGAGAAAGCCGGCGGCTTTGATGAAAAGCTTCTCACTTATGAAGACTGGAATCTTTCCAACAAATTGAAGAAATATGGCAAAATTAGATATCTCAATGGGGCGCTCGTACGGACGAGCGCAAGGAGGGTATTCGCCTGGGGGGTATCTGGCTTCTTCCTGTACTATGTAATAAACATGTTCAAGTATCACGCTACGAAGAAGCCAAGAACTGACTACATGCCTATACGATAGCTATCTGACATATTCGTAATTGCCATGCGATTTCTTGAAGAAGTTGTACTTTATCACGTTGCTAGCGTTGAAGTAGATATATCTTAGTACGCCCCATTTCCTGATCCTTCTTGTGCTTGTAGCTACTACCGCATCGTTCAGATATGCTATCTCCCCTGTCTTCCTCAGGCGCAGTGTCAGATCAAGATCTTCATATGTCTCTAGAGCGGTATCAAAGCCCCCTACCTTCCTGAAAGCGTCCTTCCTTACGGCAAAGTTGGATCCTGCAATTGCCGGTTGGCCAAGCGCAAATGAAAGCTTTGCAAGCCACACAGATGCAAACCTGTATCCAAATCTGATAAATGCGGTTGTCTCCTCTAGGGGGACCAGGGGACCCGAAGCGGCCACAAGCTTCTTGTTCTTGAATGCTTTTGCATGCACCCCAAGCGCGTTTTTGGCAAGTTTTGTGTCTGCATTGGTGAAGAATATTATTTTGCCTTTCGCAGCCTGCACACCTGTGTTGCGTGCCAGCCCTATGCCTTCCCTTTTTTCTATAATTACCTTCCCATATTTAGCTGCGATGTCCCTCGTCCTGTCGGTGCTTTCCTTGTCAACGACAATCACTTCAAAGTCCTTGAATGTCTGCTCCGTCAAGCTCTCGAGCACACCGGCTATGTAAGCTTCCTCATTGAATGCAGGTATGATTACGCTTATCATGGGCTTCATAGATTTCACTGTTATTCTCATGATATATATGCAGTGGGTAGGCAAGCAAACTAAAAAAATTTCAATGTAAACCTAAGAACGATGTCAGGATAACCTTTTTGGCAAAGCAGAAATAAAAATGTTCGCCTAATTTTTTTGTAATAGAAGATTTGCAGGCAACCATTAAATATGCAGCCATGCATGCTGCATCCGGATGAGATGCATGGATGAACTTTTCAGGGGAAACCTACACCTTGATTTGAAGGAGATAGAAA
>JAJZEU010000073.1 GCA_021805625.1 Microcaldota archaeon | reverse complement strand
ATTTCGGCCTTCCACTTCTTGAAGGCATCTGGCGTTTTTGGGTATTCCTTGTAGAGCTTGTCAAGCGCCTTCATCTTCCTTGTTACATAAACGAGATTCCTGAATGCATTGATGTTCGCTATGCCACTCAGCACTTTCTGGAACGTGCTCATGAGCGTAAGTTTCGGAACAATTCCATAGCTTATCTGCTCTGCTTCATCTTTTGTAAGGAAGTGTGCCATGCCATAGTTCAGCAAATCGTTGTTAAGCGATTGAAGATACACCCTAAAAACCTCAAGACCTGCGGTTTTGCTTCCGTAAGCCTCGACGAACCGCGTATTGTATTTCCAAAGCATGTCTAAGCTTGCATCATTCGCCATCGCAGCCTCTGCTGCCACTTCTCCCGAGAGTATGCCGGCAACCATTGCAGGGCCTATTCCGCCTGCGCTTATGGGATTTGGCATTGCCATGCTGTCGCCAGCTCCCATGTATCCCGGATACACGAGGCTGTCGAACTGCCTCCTCACTGCTACGGACCAGTACCCTTTGCCGTTGCCATCCTCTTCGGAGAGCTTCGTGCTCTTTACTACGGGGTTCCATGTCACATAGGCATCTATCAGGCTGTGGAGAGTGTCTTTCTTGCCCAACTTTGCATTCCTTATCTCAAGACTCTTCTTCTCTATACCCACGCCTATATTTGCCATGTTCCCCTTCTTTGGGAAGACCCAGCCATAGCCTCCCGGAGCCATAGACTGATTGAGGTGTATGAGTGCATTGTGCGGATCATAGTACATTTCATCGTTCCCTTTTGGGTTGAATTCCACTATGTATCTGCCTGTGGATTCTATGTCGTCAGTGCTGACGTCCCTTTCTATGTACTCGTTCTGCGGAAGCTTCCTTCTCAGGGTGCTTGCTATGCCAAGGGCGTCTATAACTATTTTCGCATGCAGCTTGAACTGCTCCTTCTTCTCATCCCTTCCGAATATCCCGACCACCTTGTTACCTTCTGTAATGGGCCCCTCAACCTCTATGTGGGGCCTGTACTCCGCCCCTGCGGACCTGGCTTCTTTCAGAAGCTTCCTTGCGAACTTCGGTCTGTCGAGGACATAGCCAACGCCGTCGAAGAGGAACCTGTTCTGCAAGTCGGGACTTATCGCATAGACTCCGTCAACCTTTTTGTTGAGCTCGGGTTCTGAAAAGGATATGCCTGTTCTCTCTTTTATGAAGTCCAGGTGGCTATTTGCGACTGCGTCGCCGCACACCCAACCCCAGTTAGTTTTCTTGCCAGGCTCGTCAGGATTGTTGCGGTCTACGAGCAGCACCTTGGCACCAAGCTTTGCTGCACTTGCAGATGCAAGAGTGCCGGCTATGCCAGCGCCTGCGACGATAATGTCGTAAGAATCATTGCCTTCCATAGCTTCACTCGGCCTTTTCCTTGATCACTACTATAGGTATCACACTAGCTTCGTATTCCTCCTCTGCCAAGGCTAGAGGCTCTGTTATGCCCTCCGGAACCTTTATCAGCGGCGGTGCGCCGTAAGCGAGCTGAAGCGCCCTAGCACCAATAATCCTAGCTTTTTCAAACTTTGTGTATTTCATGCGAATCACAAGAAGCGAAATAGTTCAAACTAAGCATGCTAATATTGCACGAAAGCCTATATAAAATTATCGCAGTTGCCAATTAGACGTACATGCTCTGGTCTATTTTGCTGGATGGCTGTTCGATCTGCATCTGCGCTTTCTGTCGTTCGTCGAAAGTGGCAACGAACTTCGCCATCGACTGGTTTACCTTTTCCACCATGGACTTCGGCACCTCGTTTTCTGCTATCATTGTGGAATCGTCTATCTTTTCGCTGAGTCCTGTGGCGTTGAGGATCTTTATGTATTGATGCAAAAAGCATATCCCGATTTTTATATCGTATGACAACCTATCTGCAAGGAAGTTCATTGCGTTCGGATTAAAATTAGGGTGTTTGCTGCGGTCCACGAGGACCGCTGCTATATCGATTAGGGTTTGATAATTGGGAGGTGCAAAATCCTCTCTTATATTGTATTTCTTTATCACCGCCTTGTATATAATGTCGATATCGGACATGTCGAAATATTTGGGAATACGGGACCGCGGTTCCTCAAGAAATGCTGACGCTCCTGCCTCTCCTGACCTCAATTCCTGGTATAGGAAAGCGTGGCCTATTTCAGAGACAATACCAACAACATTTTCAGGCATAACTGTGTTGTTCACCCTCATTATGTCCCTTATCGCTATCATCTCCCGCTTCATCTCAGCCGAATCGACGCCATTGATTCCCGCGGCCTTTGGGCCCATAGACTCCTCATAGTCGTTTACCCAATCTAGAAAGGCGTCGGCGATCCTCGTAAAAAGCACCACGTCCAGCTGATGGTTGCCTGCGTTCAGTGATTTGCGGTTGTAATATTTCTTAATTGCTTTTGACAGGTCCATGTCTATGAAACGAGAAAGTTTTTCGAAATCCAAGGGGTGATGCACTTTTTCTCTTACATCGGCATTGGTCACGTATTCCATATACCGCGATTTTAGA
>JAJZEU010000096.1 GCA_021805625.1 Microcaldota archaeon | reverse complement strand
TGGGCAGCATAGTGAAGCAGCTTGCTGTGGTGAGCAGCGTCATGAGCTTGGTAAAAAAAGCAGCGGGGAAGAAAGGCGGCAGTGGTGCATCACACATGGCAGCAAGCAACCATCAATAAAAAAGAGACATTTCCGCATCGGTTGCCGGCCATTCGGATAGTTCCACTGAAACGCAAGGATTATAAATAAGCTCTGTCAAAAAGATAATGCTCTTTTGAGTTCTATATCGACAGCGGAAGGTCAAAATGAGACGCGGTTCTATGGAGTTTTGGCCCCACAGGAGGGCCAAAAGGCAATTACCCAGGGTCAGAAGCTGGCCTCTCGTAGCTGAGCCTTCGTTTAGTGGTTTTGTGGCGTTCAAGGTGGGCATGACCCACGTCAACATGATTGACGATTCGGAGTCGCCGTCAAAAGGATCTGAAATAGTGCGGCCGGCAACAATCCTCGAGGCGCCAAGCGTCTTCGTATACGGCATACGCTTCTACAGGAAGGAAACATACAAAGAGCCTGCCGTCGACATATACTTTGCCGAATATGCGAAGAAGTTCGGGATAAAGAATGCAAAGCACAGCGCCGATGAAATCCCCAAGTTCAAAGAGAATCCAGACATCACCGACGCAACATGCCTCATGTTTTTTGACCCGTCCCTTCTCGATTTCGGAAACAAGGTTCTGATGAGGTTCGAGGTGCCCGTCGGCGGCAAGAGCGTTTCGGAGAAGGCAGATTTTATAAGCAAATGGCTTGGCAAGGAAGTCAAGCTTTCCGACATAGTCAAAGAAGGCGACTACATAGACGTCACGGCGATAAGCAAGGGCAAGGGCTGGGCCGGAGTCATAAAGAGATTCGGCGTCGCAAGGCTCATGAGAAAGGCGACGGGCAAGATAAGGCACGTCGGGGTGCTTGGTCCGTTCCATCCTCCGAAGGTCATGTTCACAGTCCCTCATTCTGGCCACATGGGCTACAACTACAGGACAGAAATCAACAAGAGAGTCCTGAAAGCTGGATCTGCCGCAGAGACAACGCAGGTAAATGCGAAGGGCGGTTTCCTAAACTACGGCAACGTGAGAAATGATTATATAGTGGTAGACGGCTCGATACCAGGTCCAGCAAAGAGACTAGTGCGAATAAGGAAGGCCCTGAGGTCAGCCAGTGAATCAAAGAAGCCAAACGTGCTTCAAATATCACTGAAGTCGAAGCAAGGTGCATAGCATGCAGGCAAGCGTTTACAATCTGGAAGGCAACGAAGCAAGCAAGAGAGCCCGGCCAGTGCAGTTCGCGGAGCCGTTCAGGATAGACCTCGTAAGAAGGGCGCTCCTTTCCGAGCAGTCGGCAACCAGGCAGCCTCAGGCGCATTCGCTCATGGCTGGGCTCGACACAACAGCCGTATATGTTGGAGCCTACGGAACCTACAGGACCGGCAGGCATATGGGCATCGCAATAAGGCCAAGGCAGAAATTGGCCGGAGGCGCGATGGGAGATGTGCGAAGAATTCCTTCATCTACAAAAGGCAAGCGAGCGCATCCGCACAAGATAGAGAAGAAGATCAGGGAAGAGATAAATATCAAGGAATACAGGAAGGCAATCGCATCCGCGATAGGAGGCACGGCAAGCGCCGAAGAGCTGAAGGGCAGGCTTTCAGTGCCGAAGATAAGCGTTCCTATAGTGATTGACGACAGCATAGAGAAGATAGCGAAGACAAAAGAGCTCGTAAGAATCCTTAAGAACCTGGGCCTGTATGCTGTCCTTGAAGATGCGAAGAAGCCGAGGATAAAGACAGGCCATGCAAGATATGCATCAAGGCGCCACTACAAGAAGAACCTGCTGATAGTGGTAGGCAACCCGTCTAAGGTGGAAAGTTCAGGCAGGAACATAGCTGGCGTGGACGTTTGCAAGGTTGACGATTTGAGGGTAAAGCTGCTGGCTCCCGGGGCAGTGCCGAGGATTGTCGTGTGGAGCGCTTCAGCTATAAGCGGTCTCGGCGACGCGATAAGCAAAATAAAACCTATGTGATATTTATGAAGTTCCTGTTGTATCCGGTGGCAACCGAAAAGGCAATAAACATGGTCGAGCGTGAAAACATCATAACCTATGTTGTCGACATGCGTGCTAACAAGGATGGCATCAAAGAGGAGTTCCAGAAAACCTTCAATGTGAAGGTGGCAAAGGTTACTACGGAGAACGCGCCGAAGAACATAAAGAAGGCCTTCATAAGGCTCGACAAATCCGTGAAGGCAAGTGATATAGCGCTGAAATTGAAGCTTGTGTGATCGAATGGGAAAACTGCTTAGGCAACAAAGGCGCGGAAAGGGCAGCAACGCGTACAGGAAACCGCCAAACACATACAAGGCTGACGTCATGTTCGGCCCCAATCCGAAGGGCGAAAAGCTTTACGGGGAGGTAATGGAATTCATAGACGACCCGGGTCACACCGCACCTCTGATGAGGATAAAGTACGATGACAAATCAGAGGCAGTCCTTCTCGCTCCAGAAGGCATGAAGGTCGGAGATAGGATACAGGAGGGTGCAAGTGCAGCAATAACGCG
>JAJZEU010000101.1 GCA_021805625.1 Microcaldota archaeon | reverse complement strand
TGGAAGAAGAGACAATAAATAACCAAGCCTTTGGAAAAGTGCGGATCCTCCGGCATCGCATAGCCGAATGAGTTTTGCAGAGTCTATGTGTGCATAGAACAATACCTTTGCAAGCATTGGAAAGCTCGTAAGTGGTAGATGCATGAGAGAATCGCTGATTGCTTTCTCAATAGATGCAATTGGATATTCGCCCTTCTCAACACCAGCGTAGTTGCGCGCCTTGAAATATACGAATTCTAAATTTTCCATCTGCACTGACTTTCTTACTTCAGAAGCGACGAATACAGTAAATGGAAATTCTTCGATTAAATTATGTAGATAGAAGGCAGTAGAGAGAGAAATGTATCCCTGATATAGCTGACATGCTACCCAAAACATGTCTGCATTTTTTGATACATACGTTCCTTTAACTGGGCTATAGATTTCGCCAGCCACAACTAGTCTGCTAAGTGTGACCCGCAACGAATTCTCGGAGGTTAGCGAAAGGCTTGCTAGTAGGGGAAAGTAGGTCAGCTTTGCTGCATCAATATACCCCTTTATCTTTGTTGTTAATTTCATAGTATATTAACTAAATGTTAATATATAAATACTTTTGCAATAAGAGGGGTTCAGTGGTGCAGGGGGAGAGATTTGAACTCCGCCGAAAGAGATAAAAATGTATATTCATAACAATATTGTTATTGATATGCATTTGTGATATCCATGGACTTCAATAACGATGTGCAGAGAGCGAGGGCTGTTCTGGAGGATGCACTAGTGGATTTAATATACAAAAATTTTGGGGGCTTTGCCATGCATGGGGGCACTGCCATATGGCGGTGTTATGGCGGCAACAGGTTTTCCAGAGATGTAGACTTTTATGCCAACATGGACAAAAACGATGAGAGCGCAGTCCAGAAGGCCCTGCACAAGCTCCTCGTAGGCAGCGGCTATTCCGTAAGAGAAGAAAAATACAATAGCAAGACAAGTACGCTGCACATAATTATGAGAGGCTATGGGACTACGGGGAAACTTGATATAACGTTCGCGCACAAGAGAGGAGAGGCTGTCGAATACATGCGCGTTGACGGAACGAAAAGAATAATCTACGCACTGAACCCAGAAGAGCTGCTGGACGAGAAAATTGCCACATACTCTAACAAGCAAAAGGCTGAAACGGAGGAAATACACGACCTGTACGACATCCTTATACTAAAGGACAGTGTGAGAAGGCCTGGCACAAAGGTGCTGAGAGAGTTGACAGCTCTCCTCTCCTCGATAGAAAAGAGGCCGCCTGAAGATGTAGGGGAGCTGCCGAACCTGCTGCTCAGCAGCGCGGCACCGTCTTTTGATGAAATCGTCAGGCTGCTAAAGGGTTGGTTGAATGACAATACCAAATGAGATGTTAGCACAGTTCAAGAGCTGGCGGACTTTTACCCTGGGAGACGCCGTGAGGTTCCTGAAGGCTCGACGTAAGATATCAAGGGCAACGACGCAGGTCACGCTTTCGAGGATGGTCAAGAACGGGAGGATTTACAGAGTTATGAAAGGGGTATTCAGCGCCTCGAACAGTGTGGAAACGGCGGGATTCGCGTTCAGCCCATTCTATTACGGCGGGCTCTCAGCGCTGATGATAAGAGACCTTATAGACGACCAGGTAAAGATGGAGGTAATGACGACAAAGGAGGTAAGAAAGAGTAATTTCAAGGTCTTTGGAAATGTGGATCTAATCAAGCATAATATACCCAATCGCTATTATTTTGGCTTTGACGAGGTACATTACGGCAGTGGGATGGTGCCTGTTTCTGACCCGGAGAAGACGCTTATCGACTTGCTTTATTTTAAAATAAGGCTTTCGGCACAAGACTATAATCAGCTGATAGGTGCAATAGACAAAGCAAAGCTTGCATCGTATCTTAAAAGATATGACGTGCATTTTGCACAGAGGGCTATGCGCTTTTTTAACAGCATGAGGAGGAAGGTGAAGGCTGGAGCGCTGGAAAGCGGCTATTGATGTGCAGTAGCACGAGGTAAAAATAGCCTATTTTGGAGACTTACGTGGAGGTTTTCTCTACATGGATTGCATAGGTCATGTAGAGAACTTTGAGGCATGTAGAGATGCAGGTAGTGCGGCAATTATTTAAGCTTTGAATTCGGTATGCTAACTATGGACATAGAGTTCACCACACACGCCTTAGAGCGCATGCGCAAGTACGGCGTGGATAAGGCAATGGTCGAAAAAACGCTTGGAGCTCCAGACTCAGTTACCAAAGGTCATACCGAGCGCAGGATATACCAAAGAAAGCTCAATGGCCATGTTCTCCGTGTGATAGTAGAAGAGCATAAAAGCTTTCTAGTCGTAATTACTACGTATAAGGCAAGGAGTGTTCGATATGATATATAAATATGATCCGAAGACCGACATCCTGGTTCTAGTCCTAGGCAAGGGCAGGCTTGACTTCGGCGAGCAAAAGGAGAATATCATAACACACTACGACAAGAAAGGTAAACCGCTCGAAATAGAGATACTTGAAGCCAGCAAGACAGCAATGAAGATGATGAGCACAATC
>JAJZEU010000111.1 GCA_021805625.1 Microcaldota archaeon | reverse complement strand
TTGCGTCCCCGGGTCGAGACGATCTCGCCACGCTCCAGGAAGGCGTCGGAAACGGTGACCGCTTCTTCCAGAAGACCGCCCGGATTGTTGCGCAGGTCGATGATGAAGCCTTTCAGCTTGTCGCCGCCGATCTGGTTCGTGAGGTTCGCGATTATCAGGTATGCCGAAGAAAGCCCGTAATCAATCTTCGTGGTGAAGCCGCTAGACTGCGATGCGCTTCCTGCAAGCGCGCATATTTCGGTGGTGATGCTGTTCGCTGCTGGTGCACTAGTTATACTATTGACGTCGTTCAGGGTCAGGCCGAGATACGAACCACTGAGGGTTGTGCAGATGTTGTTTGCGGTGGTGGTGCTGAACATGCTTATGAAGAGATTCCCGAGCAGGCCCATGACGAGTACAATTATCACAACTATTACGGCGACGCCTATCGCCTGGCCGAACTCGTTGACCGCCCTCTCCTTTACAGTGTTGTTGTGAAGAAGCACGCCTATCATGTAGTATACTGCTGCAACGAGCATGCTCAGCAGTATTGCTATGCCTATCAGCGGGCCCCATGCATTGAATGTGCTGGTGTAGCTGGTATAGAGGGTGTTGCCTGAGCCCAGCGCATACGCCATCCCTGCCATTGCTAGGAGGAACGCGGCAACCGCGATGCCAGTTTTTCTCCTATCCATGCATTCTCACCAGAAAGGCCCGCCGCTTATCAGGCTTGCAAGCGAGTTGAGCCCCTTCGTGAGGCCCATTGCAAATCCTATTGTTATCGCGAAATCGAGCGCTATCAGCACTACGCCCTCGAAGAGATACTGCGCCACGATGTTGCCGAAAGAAGTGATTGCTCCAGGTGCGGCTAATATGTCCCCAATCGGCAGCCCGGCTGAGAATAGGCCGTAGACGTTTCCTGGCAGCGTGAATACAGTAGGCAGCCCGTTACCGCTTACCTGTATGGCGTTCTCTGTGAAGAGCTGTCCTGCGGAGATGCTACTGACTGTATATGTGCCGAGGTATGACCTGAGATCTGTTGGGATGCACGTCGGCACGGTGATGCCATTTACCCCGGTGCAGTACAACCATCCCATCACGTATGCATTGAAGAGAATGGTCATCGGAAAGATGAAGTAGAGCGCTATGCCAAGTGCAAGGAAACTGTTCGCAGTTTCGCGCAGCCTAGGCCCGGCAAAGCCCACGCTGCGTATGGCTATCGCCAGCGGCACAAGCACAGTCAGCGATATGGCCATTATCAGCGGCAGTATTAGGAAGATGAGGAAGAGGCCGCCGAAGCTCAGAAGCACCAACCCTGCAAAAATGTCCGCCAAAAGCATCGAGTAGTTTATATACAGAGATTCGAGGCTGACGCTGGGCTGCAGGGTCACGTTCACATATTTTGAAAGAGGGGTAGATTCCGGCAGAGACACAGCCAATTCGTCGATAACCCCATTGCTTATGGCCACGATTGTTGCACCGATAACATAAAATTCTACAGAGAGCGCAAAAATCTTAGTGATGATTGCTGTGCCCCTGCTGAACAATAGCGTGCCTACATAGTACTGCGAGAACTGGAACTGGTTGTAAGAAGTGCCCACCAGCGACTGGCTCATCGAAGAGGCAAAGCTGCATATGCCTGATGAGAGTGCCACAAGGATGACAATTATGAGAAGGCCCACGATCCCCTCTACGAACTCATACTTCGCAATTCCGATGAATTTCTGCTTTGTGCTTCCGGGCATTATGCCTCCAACTGCGTAGATTATCCCGCCGATTACCATTATGGCAAGCACGATGAGGGCGTTGATGCTTATCCAATCGTTCTGATTGAGGTATCCGTACGTGCAGCTGTTTGCCGCAGTCGGCGTCGATGAATCAGCATATGCCGTCCCTGCGAAGAGTGGCGTTGCAATAATGGCAAGCACGAATGCGACTATGGCCGCCGCTGCGAACAGGCGCTTGTAGCCATTTCCTGATTCTAACGAAGCCATCGTCACACCAATTTAAGCTTGCCTCCAAGCTGCAGGCTTATAGTGCCACCGAGCATCTTTGCTATCGAATCGATGAGCGGGAAGGTTATCATTATGTCTGCCAGGAAGAGGATGAACTGCAGTATAGAATATATGGAGGTGTTGACTATGCCATTGAGGCCCGGGTATATGCTCGCGAAGCTCTCTATGCCAGCGTTGTAGCCCTCACTTACGTTCGTGCTTATAGCAACGTTCGTGCTTGTAGTAGGCATGAACACGCCGACGATTCCGTACACAACGTCGCTATATAGAGTAATCCATGGCGGGTTGCTCGAGAGCTGCGGGGGCGGAGGCGTGGGCCAGTCAAAGCCGTTCTGAACAATGTTGCTGAGCGGTGCATTGAGCAGTGCGAGCGTTGCGGGATATATGAGCGCAGCTCCTATACCTATGGCTATGAGAGTGCCTCCCACGCCCCGTATGAATGGGAAAGCGCGCATTATGAGCCCTATCGGTATGAGAAGAGCAAGTCCGAGCGTTATCACTGTAGTAAGGAGGACTTGCTGGAAGATAACTACCATAGATACTACAAGCACCATCATTGTTATCA
>JAJZEU010000045.1 GCA_021805625.1 Microcaldota archaeon | reverse complement strand
CACCGATTATCCGCTTGCTCTCTGCTATTACCTCCTCCTTGCCGCTCTTGCTGTGCTGTATGCTTTCCATGTCGTGCTCGAGCTTCCTTGTCATCTCTTCGTCCAATATCTCTGGACTGTACCTGCTCAGAGCATTATAGACTCCCATTCCGAAACGCGTTACCTCTATCTGCTGGTTCTTGAGGTACTCCCTCTTGAATAGAGTATCGATTATGCCTGCCCTTGTTGCCTTTGTGCCAAGGTCCTTCTTCTCAAGTGCGGAGATGAGGCTCGCCTTCGTGTAGCGCCTGGGCGGCTTGGTTTTGCCCTCCTTCATGCCTATGCCGTCAGGCTTTATCTCCATTCCTTCCCTGAGCAACGGAAGCGACTTCTCCTCAGGAGCATAGTAGGGCTTGTAGAAGTCCATCCAGCCCCGTTGCAGATAGACCCTTCCAGAAGCCTGGTAGTGCTCGCCGTTTGCATTCAGCAGCACTGCTGTGGCTTCGAATGCGGCCCATTCCGCAAAGCATGCAAGGAAGCGCTTCACAACAAGCTCGTATATCCTACCCTCCTCCTCATTGAGCCCCTTTGGGATGACGCCTGTCGGGAAGATTGCCGGGTGCGCCTCGTCGCTTTTTGCTCCCTCAGCGGGCCTGAACCTGTTCGATGCGATGAGGCTCTTTGCAAGCTCTGCATAGGCGCTGTTCTTCGCCAGCTCTCCGATTATCCTTGGCAGGTTCAGGGCATAAGGGAGCTTCTGCGACGACGTTCTTGGATAGGAGATGTAGGACTTCTCGTACAGCGACTGCGCTATCGCAAGCGTCCTTGAAGGATCAATCCTGAACACCCTGCTGGCTTCCAGCTGCATGCTCGTCAGGTCGAATGGCGGGAAAGGGCGCTGCTTCTGCTCGCTCTTCTCCACTTTCTCCACCATCGTCTTTCCGCTCTTGCTTCTTTTCAGCGCCTCCTCTGCTTCTTTCTTGGCAAATATCTCCCCTCTTGTGTTTTCGAACTCCGCCTTTTCTATGCTCATGAAGAGCTTCCAGTAGGGCCTTTCCTTGAATTCCTTTATCTCAAGCTCCCTCTTCGCGAGTATCGCAAGGGTCGGGCCCTGCACCCTTCCTATGCTCATGATCCTTTTCTGCCCAGTCTTGTATATAGCTCTCATCAGCGCCCTGCTCACATTGATTCCCCACATCCAGTCTATGATGTGCCTTGCTTCCCCTGCAAGGAAGTTGCCCTTGTCGAATTCGTTCAGGGAATCGTAGGCCGCAAGCAGATCCCCTGTCGTGGTGGTGGAGAACCTCATCCTCTTTACTCTTTCATAGGGGAGCTCGGAATTGGCGTTCCCGTTTACAACTGCCTTTATGATGTTTGTTCCTATCACGCTGCCCTCTATGTCGTAGTCGCACGCGTTTACGAACGAGTCGCACCTTTTGCCCACCTTCATTACCGCATCTAGGTATTTCTTCGTGAAGTAGGAAGACTTGCTGACAGTGTATGAGGGAGCCCATTCTGTGTCGTAAACAGGATAAGACCCAGTGGCACCCTTCTGCCTGAGAGCGAAGAGGTGCCCCGCTGCGGCAACGATGTAGAGGGTGTCTCCATCTCTGCTTATCTCATAGTAGCTCACGCCGTTGTCGAAGATCCTCCTTGGATTTCCTTCGCCTAAAGAAATGGCTATCCTTAGCGCTACGCTTGGCTTTTCGGCTACCACAAGCCTGTCCAAATAACCTACCTTGCACCCTTCCTCGTCCTTTTTGTCTGCTTCGGCGCGGCTTCTGCCCTCGATACGTAATACGCCATGTAGAACCCGGCTATGAGGGCTATCACCACTGTTATGTAGAATACTGCGCTCCCTCCTGTCATTACGAACGCCGCTATTGCTATGATGCTCAGGGCAAGCACAGCTATGGCCAGTGCAAGCGGTTTCATCTCAGTTTCGCTCAGCATTACACCACATTTGCGTATTTAAAATCTTCTGCCTATACTTATATAACTTGTGCTTTTCGTAAACTACCTCGGACTAACGTCCGAGGCTTTCATCGGTTGATAAGCATGTTGCACAGCAACGTTGGGCAAACCAACTTCATCTTGACGCAAAAGCCCGTTTACAGGGACTCGCCCATTGGAAATCTGGAAGGGTTTATGGTTGGTAAAGTCCTTCCGCTCCAAGAGGCATTTATTATATTGAGAAGGACGTATAAAGGTATTGGCGGGAAATCGCCCCCAATTCCTCCTCCGACTGAAGTCAGAAGTTTCTTTGGGGCTATCTTATGAACGAGCTAGTGATAATAGGAATAACTGTTTTTGCGGCTCTGCTTGCCGCGATAGCTCATTACATCTTCAAGAGGGCCCTGCCGAAATTCAGCTTCAATGCAAAAGAGGTGTTTGGACTCTTCCGCAGCAGGTTCATTCTATTGGGTCTGCTGGTCTACTTCGCAGACCTTGCGATATACCTTGTGGCCCTGTACTACGGCCAGCTTTCATTCGTGTATCCAACATTCGCAAGCTCCTTTGTCTTCGTGCTGCTGATCTCAAGGTATATGATCAACGAGAAAGTGGGCCTGGCAAGAACCCTCGGTGTTCTCATGGTG
>JAJZEU010000115.1 GCA_021805625.1 Microcaldota archaeon | reverse complement strand
CCTCTTCTTCCTGTTCCTTATGCTGCCCTCCGCAAGACCGAGAGCCTTTGCAAGCCTTGCGTTCGTAAGATTGGAATCCTTGCCGAGCATGCGGACAAGCTTAACATCAGTTTCATCTGCCATTCGACCATCCTCTCAGCTCTGCATGGGGCAGAGCCGCAACATTATATTGATGCTATCTGTTATATGTGTTGATATCTGAAAACGTAAAATATAAATATCTTTTCGCAATATATTTACTTGGAAAGGTAGATAAAATGATAGAAATAGGAAAAGAGGCGCCCGTATTCAGGGCAAAGGCATATTTTCCAGAGAGCAAGGAGATAAAAGAGGTCGACCTGGGAAGCTACAGGGGCAAATGGGTCATCCTCACCTTCTACCCTGGTGATTTCACATTCGTCTGTGCCACAGACCTCGAAGCGCTTACTGAGAGCTATGCAGATTTCGAGAAGAACAATGCAGTTGTGTTCGGGGTGAGCACAGACAGCGTCTTCTCGCATAAGGCATGGACTGAAACATCGCCAAGGGTAAAGAAGAGTCCAATACCTCTGATAGAGGACTTTACGAAATCGCTGACGTCGAACTACGGTTTCCTCAACGCAGAGACAGGAGCCGCAAGAAGGGGTCTTGTGATAATAGACCCAGAAGGAAAGCTGCAGTACTACGCAGTATTCAATGACGGACTGGGCAAGGATGTAGAGCACATAAAGACTGCGCTGCTTGGCTTGAAGTACATACACGACACTCCTGCCAAGGATGGACATATCTGCGCAATACCAGCCAACTGGAAACCCGGCAAGCAGGCCCTAGACATAGACGTAGTAAATGACATAGGGAAACTGTAGCGCAGCACTGCAGACATTAGCTTTTTAGATTTGAACGCAAAGGCTTGTTCATGGCAGCAAGCAAAACGCTCGGCTATGCGCTCGTCGTCACTGGAATCCTTATGATACTCTTTGTGGCGTTTGTTGGTTACGCGCTTTATGGGGAATTGATAAGCGGTTCGCTAAGCATTTCTCAATACAATCTGAAAAGCACCGCTGCAGGAAACTCGGGAAGCGGAAGCAATGCCTCTGCACTCGTGGGCCAGGTAACCAGCAGCGTTGTATCGCAGATACTGGCAAGCGTGCCGCTGGCGATGTACGGCTACGTTTTGCTTGCGATATTTTCGCTTTTCCTCGTGCTTTCTGCCGCCGGCAGGCTGGTTATATATGGTATAAGGCTGATTGGGATAAGGGACGATGGTGAAAGCCAGAGGAGCTCGGCAAAGCAGAAGTGAATTTTTTAAAATGAAATGCTTGAATGCTGCTTCCTCGGAATTTGAACCGCTTGATGGAACTTTTCCTAAAATTTTGTCCCGTCACCGGTAACTCGGGATCCAGCGTAGCACGTCGTAGCGCTTCTTCGCATCCCAGCTCCTTATGGGCAGCTTGCCCAGCAGCACTTCCTCTATCGTGCCGTACTCTGCCCTGACATCCTGCCTTTTCATTGATCTCCTGTAGTAAAGCACATCATTGTCATAGGCAGTTTTCCGGTTGTCGAAGACGCCGATCGAAAACCAGTCGAAGCTGCCGACGAGCTGCGCAGACATTATGTACCTGCTTATCACAGAGTAGTCGTCATCGCTCATCAGTGCCTTCCGTTCTATCGCTGCGTCGTTCTCGAAGTCTCCCGATATTATGTACTTGCCGAAGATAGACATGAATGTCAGGTCATTCCTCTGCTTCATGGTCAGAGTGAAGCGCCTGATATAACCCATTTTGAGCAGTTTCTTGAAGTTGTATTCAGCGGTATTGAAGTGCATCCCAAGCGCTGCCGCAACCTTCTGCACGGATGAGCGTGAATTTTCATTCAGAATCTTTATCATCTCTTTGTGCTTTGGGGGGATATCGAGCTTCTCTATAAGCTCGTTTCTTAGAGGGAAGAAGCCGAGCTGCCTATGGGCCAGCTCTGAAGGCTGCCAGAGGGTCTTGTATTCTGAAAGGAGAATCTGCGTGCTCTTGTCCCAATGAACGTACTCATCTCTAGATGTGGAGTTTGCGTAGATGAACATATCGTACTTGCCGCTAATCCTTGCCGCGACCTGCGGCACTGTAGATCTGAGGAAGAGGGCCCTTATCTTCTCATAGTCGGGCTTCGCCCCGAACTTGACGAAGATTATGTGCGGGTTCGAGAGACCTAGCTTGTCCTCATTGAGTTCAAGCACGTAGCTTATGCCTAGGTCGTTCTCCAGCTTCCTTAACCGCTTCGCTATGGCCTGTCTGGAAATTTTCAGCTGGCCCGCCATCTCCGAGGTGGTGATTCTTGAGTTTTCGGAGAGCATGCGTAGGATTCTCCTTGCAACAAAGCTGTATTGCTCATTAAATGCGCTTTTGAACTCGTAGTCTATTCGCATGATAGCTCTGCTGTGCCAAACCTTTTAAGCATTACTAAATAACAAAATATTTTGTAAAATTGGTAAATTTAATGTACCATTAAAAAGCTTAACGAAGAAGTTAAATCATGTTGGGCATTAAGACAAGGGCTTACACATACCTTACCATATCACTCTTCACCGGAGCGCTCCTGCCGGTGGTGCTTGCCTTCTCCACTG
>JAJZEU010000068.1 GCA_021805625.1 Microcaldota archaeon | reverse complement strand
ACACTCTTCAAAAAAGTAGAAAGAGCTTCAAACCTTGTAAGACTCGTGAAAAAGGACATCTCAGTAAGCGATGCTGCCGTGTACATAGTGCTAGAAGAACTGAAGAAACAAAATATGGTTGCCAAGCACGCGATCACAAGACGGAATGTGAGATATGCAATCACTGAGAAGGGGCGGAAAGTGATTCTCCAAGAAAAGGAAAAACATAGAATAATCATAGAAGACCTCAGACGGAAGTAAAAAACGCCTGATTTTAACCGAGGACCTTTTGCGGCAAATTGGTTAAAATCGTGATTTCGGTCATTGCAGTTTTCCTATAACAACTATCCCCGCAACTATGAACACGGCCCCAAGAAGCTCTATAGGGTAATAGCTGCCTATGGCTATGCTGCCGACAAGCACAAGCAGGGTATCCGCATACGTGAAATCGTTTATGAAATTCCTTTTCATCACGGTCTTTGCCACTCCCCTTGTTGTAGAGATCTTCATTGCCCTGAGCTCCAGCGTTGAGGCGAAGGCGAAGGTAAAGCCCCCGAGAAGCCCAAGCACAAAGTAGTAATAGCTGAAGCCAAGGGGATTAAACAGAACAAGAAGCAGCGAAAAAGGCACGAGCATTATGGGCTGGAAAAGCAGCTTGCTCCCTATGCTGTAGCTTTTGATCTTGTAAAACTGCGCATAATAGCCGATTCCGGCAAATATGGCTATCCCGAATATGAACGGGATGGTTCCGAGCTGAAAGCTGTATTCGTTGCTTTCCGCATAAAATATCCCAATCACTATCAGCAATATGCCGATAAGCAAAACCATGCTCTGCTTCGCCTTGAGCGACTTGTGGTATTTCATGTAGTCTATTGCAAAAAATACGACGGCGGAAAGCCCTATAAGAGGATATATACTGGCAAGATTGTATTTTAAGTAGGCAATGAGAATCAAAACAGTATAGGCAACTATCATTAGCGCAGAAAATGCGCTGAATGCGTAGTGCCTAGCACTGGGCAGCCTGAACCTCAGCCCGAATACCACTCCGGCCGCAAGCACCCCTGCGAGTATGCCGATGGAAATGGACAATAACGACATTCCAAAGGGCATATGCCTTATAACGACATAGTCTACGGTACCATTTATCGCGTAGAAAATCGTGCTCAGTATCATGAATGCGTACGGTGTTTTCATCAGCTAAGTTTTGGTCAAATCTATTTAAAAGCGTGCTAGTTGAAGCATTCAGCAGGCAGCATGTGCAAAAGATGATCTATGCTTACTCTGGTGGGGTTGCTGTGCAGATGCATGGTATGGGCTAGCTAGCCACCTGGCTAGCCCCTTATACAAGCTTGGCTACAGCTTCAATCTCGTTGAACTTTGAGAGAGCGTTTGCGAGGGCATAGCCGAGCCTTGCGTTGAGCACCAGAGGAACGTTCATGTCTACAGCTTTTCTTCTTATTCCAAAATCTATATTCCCAATATAACCGTCTGTAATCACAGTTCCTATCTTGCCATTCTCTATTCTTTGCATGCATGCGCCTATGCTTGCGCTCGCAGCGCTGTCTATTGAGAACTCGCCTTCAAGGGTGCATATGTTGAAGTTCTTGCTTAACTTTGCTGCAGCGCCTTCCAGAAACCTTTTGTTGGCTCCGTATACGAGTATGTCGTTATCTTTATTTGGCATTTTGTTGGGCTGCACTCCGAGCCAGCTTTTCAGCAATGCTTCTTCCATGGTAGCTCCAAATGCACCGCTCTCGCCCGTGCTCTTCATCTCGGGCCCTAGGCTCGGATACGCGCTGTACATCTGCAGCCATGAGAACTGCGGGCTTTTCACTGCATAGTATTTGTGCAAAGGCTCGTAGAAGCCTTTGTGCTTGAATGTTCCAAAAGAGCCCTCCAACGCTTTATCAAGCATATTCATGCCTATAGCTTTTGAGGAGAAAGGCAGCGACCTGCTGGCCCTGAGGTTGAGCTCTATCACATATATGTTGCCGTTTTTTATTACAAACTGCAAATTAAAGGGGCCTTTTATGCAGAGCTCTTTGATGAGCTTAAGCGCTACATATTCCATCTTTTTTACATACGCATTGCTTACAGGTGTAAGCATTGTAGAGTCGCCGCTGTGCACTCCGGCTTCTTCAATATGCTCAATTGCTACCCCGATAGCATTTGAGCCGTCCGCTACGCCATCTATCTCAGCCTCTATGGCCTCGCTCACAAACTTTGACACAACCACAGGGTATTTCCTCGATAGATAAGGTATGCTTTTTATGAAATCGTTAAGCTCTTTATAGGTATTGGCAATCTTCATCGCAGTGCCGCTCAAGACATGGCTCGGCCTTACAAGCACAGGAAAGCCATAAGCATTTATGAATTCCTTTATGCTTTCCATGCTCGCTGCGCTGACCCATTCTGGCTGCTTTATGCGCAGCCTTGCCAGCAGCTTCGAGAATTCTGCCCTGTTTTCTGCGTTTTCTACGCTTTTGGCACTAGAGCCCAATATATGCATGCCGCAATGTTCAAGCGGAAGAGCTAAATCGTTGCCTATCTGGCCTGCAGCAAAAGTTGCAACATAATCGAATGCCTCTTTCTTGTTTATTTCATTTATAGTATCTTCGCTTAT
>JAJZEU010000039.1 GCA_021805625.1 Microcaldota archaeon | reverse complement strand
ATCATGAGGAAGGATCTCCATATGCCGCGATGCAGGCTGCCTACAAAGTAGCAGCACTTGCGATAGAAAAGGGTATCACGAACATAAACATAAAGATAAGGGCTCCTGGAGGACACAACTCCAAGAAGCCAGAGCCGGGAGAACAGGCCGTGGAGAGGGCACTTGCGAGGAGCAACCTTAGGATAGGAAGCATAGAAGACGTTACCCCTGTACCTACAGATACAACAAGGAGGCCTGGTGGGAGAAGGGGCAGAAGGGTCTGACGGTACGTTTCATGGTACGACAAGCTTTAGGAGTATAGCTAGCACCAGCGGAACGTCGAAATTGTCGTCTATATGCATGGGCAGGCTTTCAACAACAGCAGCGATTAGGGCTATCAATATGGAGAGCTGCCGCACGAACAGGAACGAAACAGTGAAGACTATCAGGAAGTATGCAATGAATCCTGATATGGTCTTATCGCGATTGTATGGTATTTTTACCCCCCCTACCCTTATTCCGACGAAGGTTGCCATGGGATCGGCTATGAGTATCGCAGATAACACAGGTATAACGAACTTTACGGGGCTTACAAAAGAGAGTGCGAGAAATGAACCCAGTGCAAGCCATATGGCACCTCTGCCGAATGGGGCGCCTTGGCGCTCAAGCCCAGCCAGATATTTTGCGAGTGGGTTTTTGCCATAGGCTGCCGTAAATGATTTAATGAGATATCCAAACAGGATAAATAGGATAAGGAATGCATAGGCTTTTGAGCTGCTCAGAAGCACGAATGCTGCGATTATTGCTATTCCGAACGCAGTCTGCAGTGTGTCTCTCTTTTTCTCTATGTCCTTGTTTTCCCTTGCCCCACTTGGAGCCCTAAACTGCTTTGGGTAAGCAATGAGCCCTATAAATATGGACTGTGCAAGCAGCATTGCGCCCTGGGCATAAAAAACGTAGAAAGCTGCATATGCTATTCCGAGAAGCACCACAAGCATGCCAATTTTTCTTTCGCCTGTGAAGGAGATGCTGTTGGAGATCACCACTCCAGAAAGCAGAAGGGGCATTGAAACGTTCTCGAAGCTGAAGAGCAGGAATGCGGCTACGATGGCCGCTGCCAAAGCGTAGAGGTTTGATGCTTCCTTCCAAAACACCCTGTAGAAAAGCAGGAGCACAGCTGCAGCGTAGAATATATATGACAGCAGCTGGAACGGCACCATGCTGATATTCACGAAGCAAAAGATTATATTATGTAGATGAGCCATGCAGCTACTATAAAGCCCGCTACAATCGTCGCAGGCACGATGCGCTTGACTCTTTGTAGCATTTCATTGCTGGCTTTCGCCATTGCCTCATACATGCCCTTCCCCCACACCGTAAGCTTGACATCTGTTGATTCATAATGGGCTGACACTGGTTCCATGTTAGCAATGGCCTCCTCAATCATCTCATCAAGCACAGGAATCACACTAGCAAGAGTGGTGTGCCTGCCGAGCACATTGCTTGCCGGAAGAGTTATGGAATTAACTGCATGCGTATCTGTTGTGAGGGCTTCACATTCAACTCCGAACTTTTTCATCACGTGCTTAAGCAACTCCTCTCTGAATCTGGGAAGCATATTGTTGGCATCGAAATACAGCATGGCAAACTTCTTGCCCGCGGTCCCAAATATCCCGACTGATGTATAGCCATTGCCGATATCCTTGTGCTCCACAAGAACCTTGCTTAGTTTCCTTGAGGATGCGCCGAACAGGATCTTGCCGTTTCCATCATGCAGCATCGAACTTTGTATCGCCTTCTTGTACTTTTCTACGTATTTGCTGCCCTTATACACGCCGCGCAGCTCGTCTGTTGTTGCAGACTCTGACCTGGAGTTATGGGCGTCGACTATCATTGCATTTGCAGAATAGCGTTCGGCGATTTTCTTAAAATACATCCCCACGCCGTTATCTATGTCTTCTGTCACATATGGCGCTTTTGATAGGATAATGAGGGAGGTGTCGTTTATCCTTATCCTGATTGCCATGCAGGGCTTGTCAACACTTTCTGATATGCTACCGCGGGCTTCATGGAATGCCTTCCTGTCAAGTACACCGATGGTGTTTGCCACTTGTTTTGATATTTTCTGCACTTCCATAACGCTTATCGGATTTAGATCATGCGTTACGGCCCCGTGCATTATAAAGGGGGTTGCGTGCAGCCTTTGAGCCACAATGTCACCTAACCGTTCGGTGGCTACCGAGCCGCCGACATTCGCCAATGGCCCATAGTGTATGCCAGGTTTTATGAATGCTGCCTTGTATGCGCCGCGCGTGTTCTTCAGGTAGAGCATTTCCACAGGTATGCTGACTTCCTTTCCTGAAGAGGGTCTTATGAATCGCTCTTCGACTGCGAAATTGAAGAGCCATTGCGCCACCATTAGCGAGAAGAAATCCACCCCGCTGATATGCGCACCCTTCTTCATGGGCCTGTCCAGCATTGATATGAATAGGTAGATAACTGCAAGGAAGACGGTCATGCCGGCAACAAGTTTTATCACTATCACACTGAACGGCATGCTTGTCAGGAGCACGTACTTGTCCATTGGTATGTAGAGCAGCACATTCAGTACTGGCTGCAAGAGAGCCACTATACCTGCGCTCTTCCTCTGGCCTATGAAGAACTTTCCAAGCAGTATCCAGTATCCGTATATCGAAGCGTTGCCTAGTATAAGCAGGACGTATGCCAATGCATTGCTCTTGGAGACTGAGAAGACAAGGCTTGCTATCACCACGAAGATGGAGTAGCTTGCTGAGCTTATCAGCGTTGCGAGCATTATGTGTCTGAGCAGAAGCCTTCGCTTGAATATCTTGAATGTCGCTACTGTCAGCAGCGCAGGGAAGCTTATTATCAGAATTCCAAAGCTGATGCCATAGGCTACAAGATTAAGGGGGTTGGAGATGAAGCCGTGATAGTTTATAACAATCTCTGACAGCGCCCCTGCAAGCGCACCTATGAGTAGGAAGAATGCCATCTGCACTAGCACGCTAGGCGCGGTCTTGGTGAAGTAGGACGAATAACTGAAAAGACGGCCCGTTTCATCAGGCATTCGATCAACTAGGTTCCGAAGCGCCTGTGCCGCCTCTCGTAATCTCCGAGAGCAAGCTTGAAATCTGCCCTTGTGAAGTCAGGCCAGAGCTTCTTAGAGAAATAAAGCTCGGCATAGCCGACCTGCCATGGAAGCAATCCAGAGAGCCTTTCCTCACCTGACGTCCTTATGACGAAGTCGATGTCAGGCACGACGCTTGATTCGAGGAACTTCTTGAAAAGCTGCCCCGTAACAGATGCACCATACCGTATCTTGCTCGCTATCATCTTTCTGACTGCGGAAAGGATGTCTTCCCTGCCACCATAGCCGAGCAGCATGTTTATCGTCCTGGTATCGTAGGCGCTTGTGTCTTTCTCTATTCTGGCCAGCGATCTCGAGAGGTCTGCCGGAAGGAGCCTCCTGTTGCCCACGATGACGAACTTTGTCTCGTTATTATGGAGCCGCTCTATGAGCTTCTGGTCCTTTGCAAACTTGCGGTATATGCTGAAGAGCGCGTCGACCTCCCTCTTAGGCCTCTTCAGATTCTCAGTAGACAGTGCCCAGACCGATATGTTTTTCACCCCGAACTCCTTGCACCATTCGCTAAAGTCTATGAACTTCTGCACTCCCAGCTGGTAGCCGGAAAAGAAGGAGAGCCTATGTGCCTTTGCCCAGCGCCTGTTGCCGTCAGGTACTACTGCTATGGTTTCGGGGATGGTGCTGCTCATAACAATCTCTGCATATTCTAGTTATCCTTTTATAGATAATCTTATAAAACTCTTGCTTGCAACACTCGCGCTAAGACATCGTTTTTATAATGTCGGCTTAGAAAGATTAATATAATTATAGTTGAAGATTATAGTGCTTTTGGTGATTAAATGACGAAGATTAGTGAGTTGAAGGCAGGAGCCAGCAATGTCACCGTTGAAGGTATAGTAGCAGAGAAAGACAAGACCAGAGAAGTGACGACAAAGTATGGGAAGAGACTGAATGTTGCTAACATAACGCTAAAGGACGACAGCGGAAGCATAACTATGTCACTATGGGGCAATGACATCGGCACTGTGAACGTCGGCGACAAGATAAGGATAGTCAACGGCTACGTGAGCGAATTCAGGAGCACGCCGCAGATTTCCGCGGGCAAATTCGGAAAGATAGAAATCATCGAGAAGGGCAAGGGAGGAGAGCTCAAGGAAACAGAAGAAGAGAGTGGGCAGAACCAGGCTGATTTTGGAGGGGAGGAGGGAGGAGAAGATTTCTGATTCCCGATTATTCATGCATTAGAACTCAAGCTCTATCTTTTCCCCGACATTTGGGGCATGCGCCTCAAAGCCCTGCATGCTCAGTGTTTCTGCGAAGAGTTTTGTGTTTTTTGGATCGCCGTGCACGCATATGACGTGTTCTGGATTGCTCTTTCTCACATATTCGTAAAGGTCAGCTGCACCAGCATGCGCTGAGAAATCGTAGAAGCTTACAGGCAATTTTATCGAATACTTTTTGCCATCTATTGTTATGGGTTTGTTTTCCATCAGGTTTCTGCCGTTTGTCCCTTCCATCTGGTAGCCGGTAAGCAGGATCTTTGATTTTGGGTTGAGCTTTGTTATGTAATCGAGCACGGGGCCGCCGGTAAGCATGCCGCTTGTTGTGACTATTATGCTCGGGCTTTTGAGTGCCATTTTTCTCTCGCGCAGCTCGTCTACCCATATTGAATTCTTCAGTGCCTTCGTGAGCACTTCCGAATTCCTTGTGAATTCGGGGTGATTCATAACTATACGTGCTGCCTTCTTTGCCATCCCGTCTATGTAAGTATGATCTATGAGCCCGTTATTGTAAAGTATTGCAAGTATTTCCTGGCTCCTTCCGACTGCGAAGCATGGAATCAGGGCTGTGCCTCCATTGTCTAGCGTTTCCCTCACTTCTTCTATAAATTTCCTTATCAGCTCTCCCCTGTCGGGATGCTCCTTGTTTGCATACGTAGACTCTATCACCAATATGTCGCTCTTTATTATGTCGGCACTGCCCTGCAGCACCTGGGGATCTATCTTGAAGTCACCTGTATAGACAAGGCGCCTGTCGGTTCTCGCATTTTCTATCAGTGTTATGGAGCTTCCAGATATGTGGCCTGCATCGTATAGCGTTATGCAGAGGCCGTTGAAATCTATCTGCGTGCCGTAGTTGTAGCTTAGGTACTTGCTCATGAAGGAGCTTAGTTGTGCTTTTGCAAAGTGCTGGACCGAATGGTTGCGCCTTGCTATCTTTATCGAATCTTCTATGAGCAGTTCGCTCAGCTGAAGTGTCGGGGCCGTTCCGAATGCAACTGGAAACGCACTTCTGTAAAGCGACGGGGCAGAGCCGCTGTGGTCCAGATGCGCGTGGCTCAGCACAAGCGCATCGACCCTTCCTGCCTCTATGGGGTATTCTATCTTGTGGTCAATCTTTACGCCGCTGTCTAGAAGGATGTTCTTTTCCCCTTTAAGAAGGACCGCTGATCTGCCGACTTCTCCTGCTCCGCCAAGGAAAGATATCTCCAAGAAATAACCACTTATTCTATTGACAAGAGCGTTTATATATTTCTTGTTTCACAATTTATTGGTTGTATGACCAGCGAGGACGTCAATTTTGTTGACTTGGCGTGCATTCTCAAGATAACGTCAGGGACTGTACTTGAAAAATTTGGCGGAGTGATAAACTCGAGCTTCTTTGATGCAGTAAATCTGGCAGGGACATTGAAGCAGAAGGGGCTCGTTGACTTTTCATCCAATTATCCTGGACCGAATGAGATCGTGCTGACAGATGCAGCACGATCACTTATCGCAGAGGCAAACGCCAAGGGAGGAGCGGCGTCTGACAAGCTTGACGAAGGCATACTGAACCAGCTTTCAGGAGGTAAGAGGATGCCAGTCGAGCTTGGAGCGGCGCTGAACTTGCGACCCAAGGACTTGGCGCTGAGGATTTACAAGCTTTACAAGCAGGGTTATCTCCTTTACGAGCTGAAGAGCGGCAACGTAGAGCTCATGCTGACCGAGAGCGGCTTCCTGAAGGCAAGTGCGGCGACTAACGCGAACCTGCTTCCTGGTCAGCAGCAGACCGGAGCACAGCAGGGAGCGGCACAGGCGGGAGCGCAGATGCAGCCACAGCTTGCCGACCAGGATCAGCAGATAATTGATAATATCCAATCGCAGCGCAGGAAAAAGCGCGCGAACAAAAGGCTTATTGTGGTATTGTTGGCGATTCTGGCAATTGTGATGATTTACGCGCTCTACTATAGGGGGTACATATAGGTGTTCGCATGGCACTTATGGAATATATGCATGCCAAACGTCTCCTTGACAGATATGCAATACACAGCATACCGAGCAAATATGTTTTTGATGCAGAAGACGCTGTTGCATTTGCGGGTGGCAAGAGCATAGCGATGAAACTGATTTCTGGCAAGGCGCTTCATAAGAGCAAGGCAGGGCTTGTGAAGCTCAATCTCAACAGCAAGGAGGATATAGAAAGAGCCTATGCAGATCTCAGGGAGAGGGGGAGAAGCATAAAGCAGTACAAGATAATAGCGCAGAAGATGGCAGAACCTGGAGTTGAATCGATAATAGGAGGCAATACCGATGCGCAGTTCGGAAAGATGCTGCTGATAGGCCTTGGAGGCATATATGTGGAAACATTCGGAGACACACAACTTAGGCTCTGCCCCATAACGAAGAACGACGCCATTGATATGATCAATAATCTGCGTTCGAAAGACATACTGACTAGTGGGGGGAAGTCTCTTGATATGCTGGCTGGGCTGCTTATGAAAACGTCGAGACTGCTCGTTGGCAATCCGAAGATAAGAGAGCTGGACCTCAACCCCGTAATACTGCGCGATAGCTCATATGACGTCGTAGATATAAGAGTGTTGCTGTGAAAATCGACCTGAACCCGATGCTGAAGCCGAAGAGCGTAGCAATAGTCGGCGCATCCAGAAATCCAGATAAAGTCGGCAATGTGATACTCAAGAACTACATTGATGCTGGCTATTCCGGAAAACTCTATCCGATAAATCCTAATGCGGATTCTGTGCTTGGGCTCAAGGCATACAAGAGCGTGCTTGATGTAGAGGGTAGGATAGATGTGGCGGTAATCGCTGTCCCTGCGGAGATAGTGCCTAAGGTGCTCACGGAGTGCGGCAAGGCAAAGGTGAAATCTGCAGTTGTGGTAAGCGGCGGCTTCGCAGAAGTTGGCGAAATTGCATTGCAAGAGGAGATAGTGCGGATAGCAAGGAAGTACCACATGCCTATGCTTGGCCCGAACTGTTTGGGGGTGATGGACACTAGATCTAGAACGGATACTCTGTTTCTACCGACGTACAAGATAAGCAGGCCGCAGGTTGGCTACGTCAGTTTTATGTCACAGAGTGGCGCAGTCGGCAGCACAGTACTTGATGTAATAGCAGGAGAGGGATTCGGGCTCTCCAAATTCATCTCGTATGGAAATGCTGCAGATCTTGACGAAGTGGATTTGCTGAAGTACCTGATGAATGACAGTGAGACAAAAGTCATAGTAATGTACATAGAAGGCATAAAACGGGGCAAGGAATTCGTGGAGCTTGCCAGAAAGGTGACCAAAAAGAAGCCCGTGATAGTACTCAAGGCAGGTAGGACAAGCGCCGGAAGCATAGCGGCGCATTCACACACTGCAGCGCTTGCGGGGGATTACGCGGTGCAAGAGGCAATATTCAAGCAGTTCGGATTCAGCGTAGCGGAGGACCTTAGCGAACTTGTTTATTTCGCGAAGATATTCGCATCTGAAACTGAGCCGAGAGGCAATAGGATTGCCGTGGTGACAAACGGCGGGGGAGCAGGCGTGCTGACTGCGGATGCAATCGCATCGTCTAGGCATATGAAGCTTGCGCAGTTTTCTGCGCGCACCAGGCGTTTACTGGGAAGCAAGATGCCCAAGCTCGTCAACATAGCCAACCCTTTGGATCTCGCGGGGGATGCAGGAGATAAAAGATACGAAGATGCGATAACCGCAATAAGCGAAGATGAAAATACAGACATGATTGCTATAATTGTCCTTTTCCAAACTCCTGGAGCGGATTCGACTGTATCTGCAGGGATAGTCCACCTGAAGGAGACTGTTGACAAGCCCATAGTAGTCATGAGCACTGGTGTCGGCTATACCCAAGCCCAAAAGGTGCAGCTGGAAAGCGGCGGGGTGCCCGTATATGATTCTCCTGCTTCGCTTGTGAGCTCTCTGGAAGCTCTGCTGGAATACGCAGATTTTCTGAAAAGACAGGCGTAGAAGAAGCAGAGCATGAAAGCACGCAATGCAGTGGGCTTATCAGGAAAAGAGCAGGTCCAGCGCTTTTTTTACCGCTTTGTCTTTTGTGGTTTCTGAACTGAGTATATCGAACAGAACAGATGGGCTTATCTTCAGCGCATATTTGCCCTTCTTGAGGCGCTCTAGGAAGATACTCATGCCATAATCGCGTATCGATATGTTCTCGAACATGCCATTCCTCACGTCCTCTCCAAGCTCGTTTATCCTGTCCTCATCCAGATTGTCCTTGCTTATATCGATGATTGCGTGGGTTTCAAAATGTTTGGCAACCTCCTGGAGGTCTAGGCTTTCTATCCCTCCTTTCTCCGTCTTTCCCTCAAGGACAATCCTAACTATGGGTTTTTCGGAAGAGCCTGAAACCGCTTTTTCCACTTCCGCGTAAAGCCTGGTCTTTATCTTGTCGATGCTCATGCCTGTTATGCCAATCCTGATAAACGTGAATGGCCTTGTGTTTATCTTGTTGAAACTGTATTTTCCTGTGGATGTGTCGAAGATGAAGAAGCCTTTTGGATCCTGTTCCGCCTCTTTTAGCTGGGTAAGGACTGTGCTGCCTGGTATGAGGAAGGGCTTTCCGTTCACAGTTTTTTCTATCCTGTTGTGTATGTGGCCGTCCACATAAAGGTCAAAACCCTTCGGGAGCTCGCTGAAGGTAATGAAGTCCTTACTGAAGGGCAGTATTTCGTAGATTGACTGGTGGAAGACAAATATATTGAACATCTCTTTTGCCGGAGTGGGATTGAGCTTTTCCAGAACCTCCCTGGTGCGCTCGTCTGAAACTCCACCTAAGCCATATACTGCGACCCTGTCTCCACCTTTTTCGAGGATTGCCCTGCCTTCGCTTATGTCTACAAGGAGCCCGGCCAGAGACAGCAACTGGACGGCATTTTCCGTTTCCTGCGACCTCCTTTCGTGGGTACCGGGTATTGCAAGTATAGGTACGCTTGTGTATGCCTTCTTGGCACCTTCCAATGATGCCGTCCTTGCCTTCCATTCCCTTCCGGAAAGGTTCCTGAAGAGATTTATGCCCTGGGCAAGAACTTCCGGTTTCGGGGCCCTGTTGTCGAATATGTCTCCTGGGATTATGATTGCATCGGAAAGCGATGCCGCAGCTTCTAGGGCCTCCGATGCTTGTTTGTAGGCGTCGTCGAAGAAGCGTTCGTAGCCCAGATGTAAATCTGACAGTATTGCCAGTTTCATTTTCTTGCCTCAGAAAATATTTGCTTTATCTGCTTCAGTACATATCCTACTGCCTCGTTTATCATGTCGCGATTGGGGCCGTATGCGCCTGCTGCGCAGGGGTGTCCTCCGCCATTGCCATCTATATACGAAGCGGTATCGTGCAGAATCTTCCCTAGGTGTATGTGCAGTTTGGTGTCTAGAGGAGGACGCAGCCTTGCTGAGAGCGATGCCTCCTTCTCGTTTACCGACCAGAAGATGGAGAAATCTGCACCGGTTTGTATCGCCATGTCTGCAGCGATGTTTGCATGAGAATTTGCCTGTCCGTATACTACCAGGTAGTTTCCTGTTATCTCTACAGTAGACGCATATAGGTCGTGGATAAGATAGTATCTGTTATTGAGCGTTATCGGATTGTGGAAGTAAGCCATTACTTCTGGGTATGTCGTCTTGGCGTCTTCGAGCAGCTCCGATATCTGCATGAAGGTTTCGGAAGTTGCGTTTTTGAACTCTGCAGAGTCTGAAATTATGCCATTTAGCAGCAGTATTGACGACTCCTTGTCGATGCGCTGCCCCAGTTTCTTCAGAACGTCATATACTATGCTGGCGGTGGAATTGAAGCTTTCGTCGTTGAATATTGCCGCGCGATTCTCCGGCTCGGTGAGCAGATGGTGGTCTATGAAAAGCAGCTGTGCGCTTGAACCCTCGATTTTTTCCTTAAAGCTGCCAACGGATTCGAGAGTGTTTGTATCTAGGACTATGATAAGCTTTGCATCATCTCTGAACTTCGGATCTATATTTCTCCCGTATCCCACTTTTTCGATCATGTACCTTGCATTGTTCGTTATGTAGTCCGGGGTGGCAACAACCGCATCGTCAAAGTACTTTGAGAGGGGTATTGCAGTGCCCACAGCATCCCTGTCTCCGATTGAGTGGAATGTTATCAGGCACTTGTCTCCCTTGTGCTCATTGACGAAATCGCATAGCCCATTGAAGTCAAGACGCTGCGGCATCCTCTCAGCTTGCTCCTGCAGCATTTGAAAGTTGGCTTATCTTTTCCCTGAGCTGCTTTTCCTTCTCCCTTAACTCTGAGTACTGCTTGTTTGCGGTTTGGAGCCTTAGTGCTACCAACTCTGCCTTGCTCGCTATTTCCTTCGAGGCTCCTTCTTTGCTCGTCTCAACTATTACTCCGCCTATCGTAATGTAGACTTTCCCCGTTGCTTTCTCAATCTCTGCCCTTGCGCCTTCAAGCTCGGTTTTCTGCAGTTGCAGCTGCTCTGTTTGCAACGCTGATGCCCTCAGCTGCTCTTGCAAGATTTGGTAATCCTTGAGCGCTTTTTCTATTTCTCCTTCCTTTTGGTCTGGTTCTGCCATCTTATCATCTTGAATATTGTGTCATTTTGGTCGGGGTATGCCTTCGATCTCCTCAGCCTTCACATCCTTAGAATCTGAGCCTTTGAAAAGATCCTGTATGAGGTTCTCTATCCCGAACTTCATAAGTTTTGCCTGGTACTTCGACAGGAAGACCTTGTTGCCTGCGGGGTCCGTGAGTATGACAGCGCCGCTGTCGTCCACAGTGACATAAAGCGTTGACTTCTTGTCTGATATCTTATAATACTTTGGCATTCTGGTCACTGCATTCTATATCTTTGCTTATTTCCATGCGCTCGGATATGGCACCACTCTCATCGTATATGAAGAGAGTAATCTTCACGCTGTAGATGTTTGGATAGACATCGCCATTCGCAAATATCTTCACCCTCTTTTCCCTCTCTGCACCGTTGCTGAGTATTCCGAAAAGCATCTTCCCTGTTTCTAAGCTCCTATCAGGCGCGAGGGAAAGAGGCCTTGGCACAGCTACCGTGGCTTCGACCCAACATGCGCTCTCTCCGTTCGTGCTGAGGGTTATCTTCATTTCCGCCTCGTTGAAAGAGAATGCCTTCATGTGCTCCGGCATTATCTGTATCTGTGATTGTATCTGCAGCATGATTGTAATTGTTCGGGTAGGTATATAAGAATTTGGCAATTTTTGAAGGGAAGGATTTCACGGTGTACTCT
>JAJZEU010000041.1 GCA_021805625.1 Microcaldota archaeon | reverse complement strand
ATATAACCCGTCGCTAAGGAAGGACAACTTCATATCAAATGCAAGCCTGTATATTGTCGATCTGATAAGGAGCGGTACGCTGCCTAACTCCACCGGAGCATACACGATAAACGCGTTGAATTCAGGCATGGCAGGCTACACGTTCGCCAACTACAACAAGACGGTTGCAGTGCTGCTCGGCCTCACGACGATAAATGCGACTGCAAACGAGACAAACGTACGGGTATACCAGTCAAGCCCATACTACCTCTCGCTGAGTTACGTTGAAAACATAGCAATAAACTCCACAGCAGGGACATACCGCTACAGCATACCTGTGAATGTCTCGGTTTCGCTCAACGGCACCCCCGACCTTTTCTACGCGCAACCGGGCATAATGAAGGATATCCACTTCTCGCCGCTTGACAACATAACTTCCGCGATAGGCAACACTTATGCGACTTCGGGCAACAGCGTCGGATTCGTATATGGTACAGTATACAAGATACCGTCAGGATCCTCATGCTCGACGCTCCCGAGCAATATAATCCCATCCCAGCTCGCCAGCGCTCCATTGAACAAGACGCTGATACTTGTCACTTCTGATGCAAGCGGCCTTACTTCTTCGTGTGAAAATAACTATGGCGGCATTATAGCATACACTGTCAATTCTGTGCTTCCATCCGCGCCATTTCTGGTATATCCAAGCTCAAGCGGCATAGTCTCGGACCTATACACAGGAGAACAGGTGCTTCTTTACGGTCCAGGGTTAGATACTTTGAATATCAGCAACCTCCAGAATTCGGTAAGCAGCGGCTATTATTTTGAATCCCCTTTCACATCATCATACCTTGACAGGGCAAGCGCAAACTTTCTCGGACACTCTCCGAACGGCATATTTACGTTCTCGAACTACAACAGGAAGGTAGGAAACTTCAACGGCGTGAGCAGTTCTATCTCTGTCCCGAATTCTCAGAGTTTGAGCCCAACTTCAGCGATCACCATAACAGCTTGGGTTTATCTTAATGGCGCAGTTGGCAATTGGGCATCACTGAACACAAAGACGCACGGGACTACAAGATCCTGGTGGTTTGGATTTACTCCCAGCTCTTCAAACACAATTCTCTGGAGTGTAAACGGCGACACTAATTGCGTTTTACCGAAAGCGCCGCTTGGCTCATGGCAATTTATAACTGTGACGTATAACTCAAGCTCTGGCAAACAATTCTATGAAAATGGCAATTTAATCTCATCATGCACATATGCCCAAACTGGTAGTATACCCAATACTGTTAGCACCGTATATCTCGTAGGAGATCCTAGTTGGGCTGTGTTGAATGGACTTGTAGCAAATGAGCAAGTCTACAATACATCTCTTCCATCAAGTCAAGTCAATCAGCTTTACCAGGAAGGCATTGCTGCGCTGCCGATTGCAAATGAAGGCCTGGTCGGCTGGTGGCCGCTCAACGGCAATGCAAACGACTACTCTGGCTTCAATAACAACGGCACTGCTACCTCAGTGTCTTACAGCCTGCCTGCAAACTATACAAGAGATAGCATACTGCTTACAACAACTGCAACAACATTCCCAATACCTGGAGTACTAAACAGCAACAACAACAGCGCGTCGAGCAACACGCTGCTGCCCCATCTTTATCTAGGTTCGATGCCTTTGGAAGTCATCCAGGGCAAAACAGAAACAGCAACATTCTCGCAAACTCCGGCAGGCTATGCGATAAGCACTGTCAAGCCGCAGACTACGTTGCAGGGCGTTACTATCTCCTTCTGGATAAACCCGATAAATAACGGGCTGTGGGGAAATAGCGGAAATTATTGGGAGGGCGCTGTCACAGGAGGCGGTTCACCTATATCAACCCCCTGCTCGGGCGGTTCAGCATTTACCTTTATAATAGAAAGCGGTGCCAATCCACCAGTCGAATCATGGTCTGCCGAAGCTTGCACAGGAAATAGGGATTTCCCTGGAGTGCATCTGACTCCGAACACATGGCAGCAGATCGCAGCAACTTACAATGGCGTGGCTCTACAGGTGTATCTGAATGGCGTGGCGATAGGTTCTCCTGTGCTTAACAGCAACACGCTGAGCTACAACTCCATACTCATAAGCGGAACGCAAGCAACACTTAGCGGCCCAGGCGACAATCCGTTTTCAGGTTACATGTCGAACCTCCAGATCTACAATACATCCCTCTCAGCAAGCCAGGTACAAGCACTGCACCAAGAAGGCATTTTAGGCGCGCCGTTTACGGCAAACCTTATCGGCTGGTTGCCGCTCGATGGAAATGCCAACGACTACAGCGGACAGGGGGCAAATGGCACTGGGTACAACACCGCATACCTGCCATTCGTAGGCAATTACACTTCTCCGGGCTTATCAGGTGTAGCCGGCACTGCAGACGAATGGGGCGCGCTTGGGCTTTCCGGATGAGCAGCACCTGCATGCAACTCATGCCCGGAACTCCAGCATATAATATAAAGACTGACGCACGCTTAGCCCTCCAAGAGGAACTGCCAAAGCAGCTTTGTTCTAATCCCTTTCCTTAGCAGTTCCTTAGCTATATCCTCCTTTTGGGGCTCTGTGACTACGATGGAAGAAGTCTTGGCTCTAAATTTTCTCATTGCGGCCTGAAGAGCGCTCTTTTCTCTTTTTAGCGTGTC
>JAJZEU010000086.1 GCA_021805625.1 Microcaldota archaeon | reverse complement strand
CCCACGGCTGAAGCCTGTGGGCTTTCCATAAGTTGATGAAACATGTCGCACAGCAACAATCGGTTCAACAACCGCATCTGGACGAATGAGTCCGTTTACAGGGACTCGCCTATTGGAAATCTGGAAAGAATCATGGTTAGTGGTATCTCTCCGCTCCAACAGGGATTTTATGGCAATATTCATACTTGCCTTTCTATCGGAGTTCACAACAACTCCGCATTCCTTGCATCTGAACAGGGCATAGTTTCCACTGTCGTGTCCCTTCCCAACAGCACCGCAGTGGGAACAGAACTTGGAGGTATGCCACGCATCAACGATATTCAGAGCAATATTCTTGTCAAAACACCTCTGTTCTAGGTTCTTCTTGAAGGCAAAGAAAGGAATCCGCATAACCTCTTTATTGAATTTCTTACCCTTCGGGCTGAACCTCTTGAGGTTCTCAATGGAAATATCCGCATCATATCGCAGAGCCATTTCAGTAATATCTCTAACAACTTCTCCTATTCGGTTCTTCACAAAGTTATGCTCATTTCGTTTAGTCCTATCCAATGCCTTATTCGCATAAGAACTTCCAGTGTCGGCATAACTTTGGAGAATAGACTTCCTCTCAAATATTTTCTTCCTGCGAATCCAGATGTCCTTTCCGAAGTAATCCTGACACAAAACATTCCCATCAGGAGAAAGGACAGAAATCGCAAAGCACTTGCTGTTCACATCGACTCCGAGAACATTCCTCTTCAGAGGCAGTTCAACTTCATCTTTGGAAAGATATGCAACGATTTCAAGCCGAGAAGTCAGTCCATAGGTCTTGCATGTCCAGCCGTTCGCAACGAGGTCATGGTATCTCTGCCAATTCCGATTCTTCGCGATGGGAACGGCGACCCTGTTCCTCGGATAGATCCCAAGTTCAATGAAGTCGAAGGACTTGGTGGAGAAAGTCTTGCAGTTGCGCGGGACGTTGAACTTCAGGGTAATTCCTTTGGATTTACCTTTACTCCTCCATACAGCACGTTCAAGACAGGCATAAACCTGGACGTTGAACCCTGTTTTCCTTTTGGATTCGGCGAAGGTCTTTCTGTGGAAATCCATAAAGGTATTGCAGAAATCCCTCTCATCCCACAGCCTATTGAACTCGGCAGTTGCCTTCAAGGAGAAGTCTTTGAGTATTTTGCCCTTCTTGACAGTAACATCATCGATCTGCAAAAGAATAGCACGTTTCATACCACTAACCGTATAAATAAATTTGCAAAGATATATACTACTTATGCTCGACAATTCACCCCACTCGTAAACGGCGTGGGCTTCCTTGTCGAGATTAGGTGAGAAGTCCGTTGCGCTATCCTTTTGCCACACCTATCGGCACGTTCCTAGATACTATCTTCGACAAGCCCGCCTCTTCCACCACCTTTACTACCTCATCAACGTTCTTGTAGGCCCACTCTGCTTCCTCGCTTATAAGCTTCATTGTTCGTACCCTTATCTCAACGTTCTTCCTTGTTAGCTCTTCAAAGGTCTTCGATGCAGGTATCTCCCTCATTGCCTGGTGCCTTGACATGACCCTGCCTGAGCCGTGGCACGCAGAGCCGAAGGTTTCATACATCGCGCCTTTTGTACCTGCAAGCACATAGCTGGCTGTGCCCATACTCCCAGGGATCAGTACGGGCTGCCCCGCATTTCTATACTTTTTTGGCACAGCTCCCTCTCCCGGTCCGAATGCACGCGTAGCCCCTTTCCTATGCACATATACCTTCCTGCGCTGCCCTCCAACAATGTGCTCCTCAAGCTTTGCAATGTTGTGCGCCACGTCGTAAAGGAGCTCTATGCCCAGCGCATCATAGCTCTTCCCGAAGACCTGCTCAAAACTCCTCCTTATTGATGCTGTTATAATCTGCCTGTTCGAAAATGCGTAGTTTACTGCGCACTTCATGGCAGCAAGGTAAGACTCAGCCTCCTTGCTTCCGACCTCTGCATAGCTAAGCTCCGGGTCAACGAGGCTTATGCCGCGCTTCTGCTGGTATTCCACAAGAGCCTTGAGATAGTCGCTGCATATTTGGTGGCCGAAACCCCTTGAGCCCGTGTGTACCATGACCACAATCTGGCCCTCAAGCAGGCCGTATTCCTTCGCGATGTCTGCGCCGAAAACGCGTTCGACTCTCTGCACCTCGAGGAAATGATTACCGGCACCTAGAGTGCCAAGCTGATCCATGCCCCTTGATCTGGCAAGCGCGCTCACCTTCGAAACATCCGCACCTTCCATAGCTCCATTTTCCTCTATGCGATCAAGATCCTCTGCTATGCCAAATCCTTTTTCTACAGCATATGGGACGCCTTCTTCAGAAATTTTCCCAAGGTCTCCCTGCGAAAAGCCGAGCTTTGCCTTGCTGCCTACTCCGCTGGGTACATTTGCAAAAAGTCTGTCCATAAGTTCTTTCAGCCTTGGCCTTACCTCCTTTTCTGTAAGGTCGGTTTTTACAACTCTGATCCCGCAATTCACATCGAAGCCTACAGCTCCGGGCGAGATTATGCCTTCGTCTGCATCGGATGCAATTATACCACCAACCGGCAGTCCATAGCCTTCGTGACCGTCGGGCATGACCAGCACATTGCCAACTAGGCCAGGAAGCGTGGCTGCATTTGCAGCCTGCTGGAGAGTCCTA
>JAJZEU010000138.1 GCA_021805625.1 Microcaldota archaeon | reverse complement strand
AAATTTTGTTTCGGTAGTGGGTTACGAAGACCATGTGTTCATGGTGGTATTGGTGGCCGATCTCCCTGGCCGAGGGTTCTATATTTTTTGCGTTGCTTATGCTATCCATTTTATACACTTCGGCGGCAGAAACATCCGACTGCGTCAAATCCGCAGTCATCCTGCCGTCGAATAGGGAAGAATAAGAAAATAGAAATAGACTGCCCAGCACGCTGTATCCCCCAACAAGTTTGGGAGACTTAGCGCCTAGTTATCAAATTCGCACCCGATTTCTGCTTTTCTGCCTGGTGGGTTTGATGCTTTCGAACCCTGCTTTGTCGGCGAATTCAGAATTCGCCAGGGTAGGGATTCGAACCCTAAAGCCCTTGCGGGCACCGGTTCTCTTTTTGCATCACAAGTCAGCTCTTGAGTCTTTGCAAGCTCAAGACCGGCGCGTTACCGGATTCCGCCACCCTGGCATGGTAAGTATTTGCAAATGCATATTTATAGCTTGTTTTGCAGTGCAGTGCATGCATTCTGCTGAATACAGCTGCACAAGCTGCAGCGCAAGGTTCTGCTGCAACAAAAGAGGCGCTACTTGGCTTCAGCTTCATTGTGGCTGTCAAAGACCTTCCTGTAGGTGTCAATGGTGCCTATGTCAAACCATTCGCCGTTGCACTCAAAACCGTAGACCTTGCTGTTGGTGACAAGCCACTTGAGAAAATGTCCGGGGGCATCGGGGTTGTTCCTGTTGAGTATGTATTCATCAAACTTACACAGAATGTCGTGAGGCAGCATGTAGATTCCGGTGCTTACCGTTGTGGTTTTCGGTTCCGCAGGCTTTTCCTCAAACTCCTCAATCTTATGCTCCCTTACCACAGCGACCCCAAACCTTTTCGCCTCCTCCTTTGACTTCACATCACAGAGCATGACAGTCGGTTTCATGAGCTTTTTGAACTTCTCGAATGCGGAAGTGAGATCGAAAGAGTAGTAGTTGTCACCAGCAACTATTATCACGTCGTCGTTTATCTGCAGGCTCTTTATCGCATAGTTTATGCCATTGACTGCGCCGAACTTCTCCTCGTTCTTCGTCGTCGGTTCCACTATGAGCTCGAAAGGCACCGGAAAGCCATTCGCTTTCTTGTTTGCCATCCAGTACCTGAACTGGCCTGCAAACTTCTTGTTGGTTGATATAATGATGCGCTTGATTCCTATCTTCTGCAGAGAATCCGCTATGTAGTCTATTATCGGCCTGCTGCCTATAGGCAAAAGCGGCTTCGGCATGAAGAATGAAATCGGTTCTAGCCTAGTTGCGAACCCGCCGCAAAGCACTATCGCTTCCATGAATTGTTAATGATAAAAAGGTATAAAAGTCAAAGTGTCATGTTGCTAAGCAGCGGCTAAAATATTTTCTTGCCAAGAGTCAGCACCATTGATATGAGGAGTATTGCCACACCAAGCACGAGGAAGAACAATGCGAAATACGCGTTGATTATGCCCTTCGCGAAGAAGCCTATCCCGATTGCTATGCTTATGAATGAGAATATCGGCGGTATAGCGGGCAGCGGCCTCTGATACTTTCTAAGGAAGTACATTGTGGCTAACAGGCCTGTAGCGCCCCCGAGGACAATGGTCATGCCTGCAAAAGCGCTGAGGAAGGAGGTGTATGCGCTTATCGCAAGCATGAGCGGAAGGCCAAGATCTCCAGCACCCAGCTGCACCTGCGAGACTATGGGAAGCCTTCCACTCCTCAATATCGAGCTGAAGAGCTTGTCGTTCTTCCTTCCGGATTTTTTCAGGAAACTGGTGTACTCTACAACTTCCTTCTTGCTGAATGCAGACTTCGGCATCGCTTCAACATCAGCGACGCCTACGAGGAAGGCGAGGTTCCTGCTCGATATTGCATTTGCCATCGTCACCATGTGCTTCGTCACGAAGACCGCTATGTAGTCATATGCGGCGATTATAAGCATTAGGAGCAGCGCTGCGGTGAAGCTGAAGCTGAAGCCCAGTATCACTCCTACGCCGATGCTCGCTATTATTGCTGCAGTGTTCCTCAGCACAGGCTTCTTGTTCTTGGCTATTATCAGGGCCAGCGCGAGCAGCAGTGCGAACCCGGCGCTTGCAAAGGTGGAATTATGCCCTGGTTCAAAGAAGAGTATGACTATGAGGAAGACGAAGAAAGATGCTGTCACAACTACAACCCCTTCCATTATCCTGAACAGTATGTCTCCGTGGTATATCTTTAGCACTACGATCAGCAGCACGGCCGCAAGCACGATATATGCGGCGTAGAAGAGCGCAGTTGTGGTGGGCTGTGGTGATGAGATTGCAGTTATGCTGACCATCTGCGGAGTTGAAAGGCTGAGCGATGCCAGAAAGAAGCCGCCGAGCTGCACTAGCAGGAATATGACCATTATGTGGAGAAGCTGGCGCTTTTCTATCCTTCGTATCACTTGCTACACCTACCCCTCTTCCCTCCTGACTATCTTTACTATGCCTGCCTTGGGGCTGAATATGTCGCCGCTCCTCTCCAATTCGTTCATGTACTTTGTCGCAGTGGCGCGGTCTATGCCGCCTTTCTCCGCTTCCTCAAGCACCCTTATGACCTTTGCGCTCCCTTCATCTTCTTCAAGCTTCTTTATAACGTTGACTATCACGTTGATTTTGTCGACTTTTTCCCTTTGCACGCCTATCA
>JAJZEU010000089.1 GCA_021805625.1 Microcaldota archaeon | reverse complement strand
CTTCGCAGTTATGCCTCGGGCCACGTCACAAAAAACGTTCAGCTTACAACCACCGGACCTTATGGCCATACACGCAATCCCCTGTATTTCGGCTCGATATTAATTGCATTCGGGTTTGCCGTGGCAATCTTTGCGCTCTATAAAAAGGCAAGCAGGTACGGGAAAATCATATTTATGCCACGTAGAACAGAGATACTCAAAGCGCTTAGGTTTAGCCTGCCTGTAGCTGGCAACAACCTCCTCAATACCGGCACAACAAACTTTGCAACTGTACTTCTTGGCATATACGCCACAGCATTGCTGCTCGGAAACTACGGAACAGCATACAGGGGGCTGAACCTCATGCTTGTGGTATACGGCACCATAGGCGCTGTGCTGCTGCCCATGTTCTCGGCTGCGCTAGCAGGCAGGCATTCCGTGGCAGAGATAGAAAGGCTCTTCGAGAGGAGCATCACATATTCGATAGCTATCGCGCTGCCTGTCATAGTGTATGTCATAGTGCTCTCAAAGCCCATAGTCTACATCTTCCTGACAAAGAGCTACGGCACAGCGCCGCTCTACCTTTCCGTGATCGCGCTTGGCGCTGCAGCATCCTTGATTCCATCCTACCTGAGCAGCATCCTAATAGGCACAGGCAATGTATACAGGGTGTTCAAAAACAATATCCTAGCAGCGCTTGCTCAGCTGGCATCCCTATACCTCCTCGTGCCGAGGTTCTCAGCAATCGGTGCGATAGTCTCTATACTGTTTATAGGCTCCGCGGTTCAGGGCGTGCTCTTCATAAGGCTTGTGCGGCAGATCTTCGGGGCAAGGATGCGCTACAGGCGCATAGCTTCCCTCTTCGCAAGCGGCGCCCTGCTTGCAGCGGTAATATATGCGGTAACATACCTGCCGTACAACTTCCTCCAATTGGCTGTAGGCGCAGCGGCTGTTGCGGTTGCATACCCTGGCATGCTCATGCTGCTTGGCGTACTAGATCGCACTCTTCTTGAAGATGTGCGGAGAATAGCAGGAAGAGTATTCCTGTTCGGCAGCGTTGTTGCATACTTAAGCGCATACTATAATATATTTTCCAAAGTAAACTACCCACGGCGAAAGCGTGTGGGCTTTCCATAAGTTGATAAATATGTTGCACCGCAACAACGAACACAGTTCGCAATTACCAACCGCATCTGGACAGCGAGAGGTCGTTTACAAGACCTCGCCTATTGGAAATCTGGAACTTTTCTTGGTTAGGAGAACTGTTCCGCTCCAACAGGGATTTAAGTACTATTTAGAAGAAAAGATATATAATACTTATAATGCTCGACAATTCATCCCACCTCTAAAAGAGCGTGGGCTTTCTTGTCGAGAATATGTGAGAAAATAATGGAGATATGAAGGGAAGGTAGCCAACCGGTGTTTCAACGAGCAATGACTATATGGGTAGCAGCACAGCAACCGAGCTGGGCGTTAGGACAGCCAACGTGGCATCACTGGTAGCGTTCAGCAAGGCTTATGCAATCGTCGTCGGCGGCATAACCTTCATCATAATCGCCAGGCTCCTTGGCCCTTCAGGCTACGGCGTATACATTCTTGCCCTCGGAATAGCGGGTTTCATAGGTGCGTTCGGCAGCCTCAACATCTCCCCATACTACCAGAAGTACATACCAAAGCTGTTCATGGGCGGCGAGAGCCACAAGCTCGGCGGCACCATCTGGAACAGCCTCCTCTTGCTGCTCATAATAGGAATAGTCCTAGTCCTGATAGGCTTCGCGATAAGCGGCCTAGTCGCGCACGCAATATTCCACAGCAACATCAGCGCCGGCATAATAGACGTCGCAATGACCACGGTCCTCTTCTCGCTTCTGTATACCGCCCTGTATGCGATACTGATAAGCTTCGGCAAGGGGAAGCAGGTAAGTACAACTTCTGTACTGTACAGAACTTTGCAGTCTGCTATCAGCATACCGCTCGTGCTGCTCGGCTATGGACCACTGGGGGCAGTCACAGGCTATCTAGTTGGTCTGATCTTCGCCGTGATACTCAACACTGCTTTTGTGGCAAGGCTCTCGCGTCCTATCCTGAGGCTGGGCTCTATGCGGCCTTTGGCAAAGGAGGTATTCTCCTTTACAGCTCCGCTGACAGGCGCAAGCATCATAGGCAGTGCAATAAGCAATTTCTCTGTAATCTTCCTCGGGAGCCTCTTCCTGCCTGCAGTTGTGGGGGCATATGGCGCAGCAAGCAATATCGGCACATTCATTGACATGATTACAGGTTCCATAAGCATAGTGCTTCTGCCCATGTTTGCAACGGCTATAGCAAGCACAACTATGCGCAGCAAACTCGGTGCGCTGTATTCCAACTCCGTCTACCTGGGCCTCCTCTTCGCGATGCCGGTGATATTCTACGTGACAGCGCTTTCCGGGGCATTCGTTAATTCCCTGTTTGCATCCGCATACGACAACGCAGCCCTGTATATATCACTGATAAGCATAGGCATACTTGTAGGACTGGTAAGCTCGTACGGCTCCAACCTTCTCATGGGCCTGGGAGATGTGAAAAGGGTATTCAAGTATGCGGCGATATCAGGAGTGGCACAGCTAGCCTCCCTTGTCATCACTGTTCCGACGTTCGGCGCGATAGGCGTCATAGCATCAACGCTCTTTGTTGGGGGCGCGGTCTATGACTACCTGTACCTCCGATACATAA
>JAJZEU010000034.1 GCA_021805625.1 Microcaldota archaeon | reverse complement strand
GCATCGTCTATTGCGTAGGACCAAAGCAAGATTTCTGTTCTGGGGTCTTCCGCGTATACATACACGCCAGTCTGGCGTAAATCTACAGGAGAGCGTGTTTCAATATCGTTGTATAATTTCAAGACCACTGCTCCGATAATTTGGCGTGCTCAATAGGCGGAGGATTAGTTTTCCAATCCAATTTAGGCCAGCAGCATATCTTCTCCAAACGCTTGCGCTCCGAACGACGGCCAGATACCGTCCAATATTTTATTTTTGGCTTTCGGCGTACCTTATCTACAAATCCTGATCGAAAAGCATCCCGGCTGTGCTTTCCTGGGGCTATATAATCGAAACGAGGAGTTTTCCGGTCCATATCTGTCCAGCCAGCATAGAAAAAGTTAGCCGCACGATATACGATTCCCACATGCCCCATAGTTGTATCCGCATAGCTTAGCACTATTTTAGGAGGAATCTCAGCAAGTACGCGAGAAATAAACCAAGATTCTGTATTACGTGGCATCGTGTCACATACCCATAGTCTATTTAGTTCTATTACGCTTTCTGGCTCTGACGGGCATGCTCCTATAACCATGTGGTGGCTAGCCGGGGTGCCAAAAGTCATCACCCCCTTAAGGATACCTTCGCTATTAAATAGCCCATAAGCTATAGATATAGGGGGCTTGCGATGTAGATAGTGATATGAAACTACCAAATCCACAGCGGTCTTGTAGCTAATAACAGAAGCGTGCATATCTAGCACTGGGCAGCCTCAATTCCGCTAAATAAACTTAAGAACCTCAAAACCTCTATCTCCCGAATGTTACGTTTTCGCGCATATTATGCGCGATTTCTTCATTTTTAATCCGGCATGAATCACAGAATCTTATATTTACCCTATGTTCGCTCATAAATCTCTTACCGCAGCCAATGCCCAAACACCTTGTTTCACCGGCAAAACGCAAGCGGTCTTTCTCAATTTCAAATTCTATGAGATAGCGATAGCGCTTCTTTAGCCTATCAGGGCCTATACTCCACCGCTTGCTTAATATAGCCCACCCCGTATTTAATTCATCTCTCTCATACAATAGCGCGCCATCAATGGCATCTGTAAAGGGGGATTCAGGCATGGGGCTCCTATAGCACAGGTTGACAATGATTGCAAGTGCGGTTAAGATATAGAAATGTCATCATCTTTAGTTATCGCCTGCGACCCAGGAGCATCTGGGGCTTTCTGCGTTTTAGATAGTAAAGCTATCATTATTGATTTATTTGATATGCCTTCTATTAGTGTAAAGGTAGGAAAATCAGAACGCAATAGGGTTAGTGCGTCACTTGTATATACAAGGTTGAAACCACTAAGGGGATATATAAAGTTAGCGGTGCTAGAGAAGGTAGGAGGGATGACTGGACAGAGTGCAAGTGCGGCATTTACTTTTGGTTCGGCATCTGGTATCGTTGAAGGCGTCTATGCTGGTTTAGAGTTCCCTGTTGCTCTTGTAACGCCTCAGCAGTGGAAAAAGGATATGAAATTAATCAGCGCAGACAAGGGTTTAGCGCGGCAAATGGCAATACGCATGTGGCCTAGTGAGGCTCATATGTTTGCCAGAGTCAAAAATTCAGATAGGGCTGAAGCAGCTTTGATGGCTAAATGGGGATTGGAGAGTTTAAAATGAGTGAGATAGCATAATGACATATAAATGCAAACACTGCCAGGATCGCAAATATATCTTAAAAGTAGAAGAGATGCCATTACGCATGGACTTTACGAGTACAGAGGTATCCTTGCAGAAAGGCCCTTCGGTAACGAGAGAACCGTGCCCGTATTGTAAAGACACGCAAGTAGATGAACGCATATACATCTTGACTAGTTCTTGTACTATAGACGCTATGTTCGCCGGTGCGGATAATAGCAGCCTGCTAGCGCATCAGCGCCATCACTTGTCATACGGCTTAATTGATAAACTACTATCTGAAGGCTTCATACGAGTCAGGCAGTCAGAGCCAGATCGCTATACTCAGCAATACGAGGTGTCTGTAGAGATGGCCGTTGTGCACCCTACCAAGATTATGCCTATGGAAATCCGCATACAGAAGCATGAAGATTCTTTTGCGGAAGATGTTGTACAGGAAGCCATTAAGCAAATATTAAATTGGAGGTCTGTTTATTCAGATAGCAGCGGCGCCATAAGCAAAATCCAAGCGGCTACTATGGTGCAAGAGGCCCTTAGCACAGTAAAAAATAGACGGAATAAGAACGGGAAAAGTGCATGAAAATACTATCAAAATGCACGGGCGTAATATGGGGCTGTGACGGCGAGCATGCCCCGTGCCAAGCGGCACTTATGGAAGACGGAAGTTACAGCGGGCACGGCTGCGGAGAGCCTTGCAGATGGGTAATGAAAAAAGCGGGGGAGGGGGAGCCTCCTTTTTTATCCTCTGAAGAAGCCCTCCAAGAGATCAAGCGCATAACCCTTCTTGCAGTTTTATGAACCTCTTCCCCTACCAAGAGACTGGCGCAGCATGGCTGCACAAAATGCCTACGGCCATGCTTGCAGACGAAATGGGTCTTGGGAAAACTTGCCAAGCGATTACAGCGGCAGATACCATTAGGGCCAAATCTATCCTTGTATTGTGCCCAGGTATTGCGAGAGAGAATTGGTCGCGAGAAATTCAATCTTGGAGCAAGTACAAACGCAATGTAGGCATTGT
>JAJZEU010000003.1 GCA_021805625.1 Microcaldota archaeon | reverse complement strand
TACGGTCTTGCGGCACCACAACACATAGCGATGCTCCTGCCCAGGGCGTTGCAGAGAAGCAACCATACGCGCGATATGCTGCTCAATCAACGTGCATAGATGAACCATGCTAGGATTCATATCTCCCGCAAGGTCAATATCAGTCATAGCTAGTGTGCTATTGTCTAGCGCAGGGATGTGCTTGCCGAGTACAAGGCCTACATTACAACCAGCGGCATCGCTGGCATCTTGTACTGCGGGCGCTACATTACCGCGCCAGCCATCAAGGCGCACCCACTTGTCATCAACGAAACGGGCAGGGGACTTACCTATACTTCCCTCGGTTTCAGCCCCGGCAGGATGAATAGGTACGAAAGGAGGACAGACAGGGATTAGAATTTCGCGCGGAAACCCAGAGTCTGCGCACTTAGCTATAAGATTCAATTTATATCCTTATTTCAGATAACGTATATTCGCGGTGCATTCACAAGACAGCGGAAGTCCAGCGGCCCAGGACGGTACAATGAGCATCGCCTCACGTACAACAGCCACAGCATGCTCTTTAGTGTACTCGCTTTTTGCCAGACGGCAAATAGCTTCATCGTGTACTGTCATCAAAGGCTTTAAATTGGCGGCTTCAAGGTTTCGCAAAGCAAAAGCCATAATATCACGAGTGCTTGCACCTTGCGTAGCCAGAGCAACAAGAGACCCGCCGTAGGTTGTCTGTTCGCACCATTTGCGTGTGAAACGATCTTCACTGAAATAGATGATACAATCCTTTTCGCGGCCCCACGGCATCATGCGCCGCTCCAATCTTGGGTTCCACATGAATATATGCCGCCCACTAGGCAGCCGCATAACCATGACCTCGCTATTACGTTTGAGGCATATATGGCTATTAGCCCAGATCACAGTACCCGGAGGCTCTCGTAAGCATTCTAGTGCTGCGTTCTCTACGGCGTTCCAAAGCTCCACGACTTTCGGATTTGCTTCACGCCAAGCGTTTTTCAATGAATCAGCTTCATCCTCAGTAGGATCAAGACCATATATCTTAGCGAAACCAAGATAGGCTTTTTTACCTCCACCGTAACCGAAACTCAAAGCTGCCACTTTGCCGCACTGGCGTTGCTCTGCCGTCACTTCTTCAGGAGCAATACCAAACATATTGGCAGCCCCTACGGTGTACAGATCCGGCCCGTTACCGGCGTCAAAGGCTCTATAAGCATCAAGAGATTCTTCCGCTCCTGCAAGGAACTGTAGCATTCTTGCTTCAATTTGTGAAAAATCGGCGCGAACGCACCATGAATCCGAACCTGCCATAAGGGCGGGGCGTAGCAATTCAGAAAGCACAACCATGGGAGGCCCGAAATTAGCCTCAATATCAAGGATTGACGCTTTATTAATTAAAATATCATCAATAGCCCCGGCAAGATTTTTGATGGCTTTACCGCGAGGAAGATTCTGCGCGTTTAGCCCGGTAGAAGACCACCGGCCAGTGGCTGCAGCCCCTGCAAAAATAAGATTCCCACGCACACGGCCATCAGAACTCATACGCCGCGCGATAGCACCAAACTTGGCAACACTACTCTTGCCGCCATCACGGCGCATGGTGAGCACTTCTTGCACAAGCGGATCAATAGATGCGTCTTCAAGCATCTCCAGGATGACGGCCTTGCCAATTCCAGATTCTTCTACTTCATCAAAACCTTGTGCGACCAGCCAGCGGGCAATTGCTCCTGCATCTGATACACGCTGGACGGCGCCATCAGTTCTATCTCTTAGTTTTGCGTTCAAGGCCAGTACAGCGTCTTCAGCAAGAACGCTCAGGCGCATAAGAAGTTTAGAATCTACCGCAATGCCTCGGTCATTCATTTTGCAGGTAAGAAGCCAAGTATCACGCTCTATCTTGCTTAGCTCCGGCAGCTTGTAGTCAATCTGGCGCTCCACCTCTGTATCAACGGCGCAGTATTGCCCAAGGCGCAGCATATCTGCCTCAGAACCAAAGTAGATAGGGTTGCCGTCTTCATCGTACCCGCGCGGCTTGCACATCTTCATCATAAGGCTATAACCAACCTTATCCTTTGTATGGCGCATACGCAGCGCTTGTGCTGCCATATCCAGAGAGCCAGGAAGGCCACAGGCACGAGCGCGCGATGCGGTACAATTCCAGCGCGTGGTATCTCTCAAGGCTTGCCAAATATCATCAGGCAAGAAACCTTTACCAACGTATGTGAATAAGATACGCTCGAAATCCGCATTATGCGCAACAAAAACTGTTTCAGGATCAAGAATAGCATCTCGCAGGTCATCAGGCATCGGCTGCCCGTAGACGCAATACCATACTTTAACAGGAGCATCGCCTAGTGCGTATGACCAAAGCAAGATTTCTGTTCTGGGGTCTTCCGCGTATACATACACGCCAGTCTGGCGTAAATCTACAGGAGAGCGTGTTTCAATATCGTTGTATAATTTCAAGACCACTGCTCCGCCATCTCAATTTTCTCTCCTATATACCGCACAACAGGAACAGCGAAGCTATTACCAAGAGCTTTATATTTAGGACCGTCTGCCGCAGGCTTATTTCTGTGTAGTATATCAAGATAGTCGTCAGGAAAACCTTGCAGACGGCAGCATTCTTTAGGAGTAAGGCGGCGCACCGAGAGTCCGTGGTTAATTAAAGGCGTATTTCTACCCGAAGCATTTGAATTTGTATTCAATGTATTAAGTACA
>JAJZEU010000061.1 GCA_021805625.1 Microcaldota archaeon | reverse complement strand
CCGAGATAATACCCTATTATGCTTGCCAGAATGAGCACGAACGTGTATGCGAGGAAGACGAGGAAGACCTTGCTGGTATATCGCTCTATGCCCTGCATTACCCTCTTCTGCGTGCCTACATGCGTCCTCCTTGCCTTGACGATGAGGCTTATCGCAACGAAGGCGAAGCTTATGAACAGAAGGGAGAAGAAGATGGCAATGACTATCACAGCTAGGCTTATCGCGTTTAAGTTTATGAAGATGCTTGCAGTCCTCAGGAATATCGCCCCAGCGCTTATGTATGTGGGGATCGGAGCAAATCTTGGTATCAGGAATGCGACAAGGAACGGTATCGAAAAGAGGAGAATGAGCTTAAGGTTGGAGCGGTACGTTTCAAGAGAGTCCTCAAGCACGCTTCCCATCAGGCATCACTTTGCAACTGTTCTATAAGAAAAGCAAATACAAGAAATATAAAACCATATCATTGCCTGGTGGCTTCAATGATAGGTGCAGAGTAGAAGTACTTACCGTTGTACAGGAAGGGCTCGAGTATGTATAAGGATCCTCTTCCATTCCACGGTATGCTTGCATTGATTCTGTATAAGCCAGCGGTTCCGTTCAGCATTATCCTGTTCACGTTTATCATGCATTCGTACGAACCGTTGCACTTCACTGGATTTCCGATCAGCGGCGAATCGGCAAAGCCCACGAGCCCCGATGCCCCGCTGACGCCAGTTCCAAAGGCAAGGTATAGCGTATTGTTGGAAATTCCCGAATAGCGCAGTTCGCCGTGATAGTGCACTTCGCTTGTAGAATTTGGGTTGTAGGATATGTAAGCGCTCTGGTTTGCAATGGATATGTTGAAATCTCTTGCATACAGCTGATGGGAGTTGTATGCCACTACCATCATTGCAAGTGCAACCAGAACCAGCATCGCAAATGCGTACTCTTTTCGAAGCTTGTATGCTGTCTTCGTGCCTTTGACACCTTCGTTCCTGTTGTTGCCAGCCACGTAAAAAGAGAACACGAAGAACAGGACAAAAAACGCATAATATGACGGTATGGCATGCTGCAGGAAGAAGAAAGGCACGAGACTGAACAGGCCAACAAGCTCCTTTCTGTTGATGCAAGCAAAGAGTACAGTCATGAAAATCAGCGAGAGGGCAAACTCGATAATGAATGTGCCGTACAGCATGCGGTAGCCAGTTAGCAGCAGATACCCTATCGGAGCCATGCCAGATGCGAATAGATACTTGCTGATGGGCGAGAAGACTGATGTCATGAATGCCGACGGATTCAGTGCTATGAAGTAAGAATTCACGAGAAGAAAGACGGCCGCTGCGCCAGTGATATTCTTCAACCCCGTTTTCATACCGTTGTTCATGAATGAGTAAACGATGAGCAGAAGCACAGGTATCCAGAGCTCTTCCTGTAGCGATGCAGCGATGCCGAGAAATGCCCACGAGTATCTCTTGTCGAGCTCCACGTACGCGAGCGCCAACAGGGCGAACATCAGGTACGTCTGTATAGAAGAGACCATGGGCATGGTAAAGAAGAGGATGGCGAGCAGGCCGTATGGCGGTTTTTTTAGGTGGCGCTTTCCAATAAGCATTGCCACAGCAAGAAACATTGCGAATATGAACGTCATGGCTTCGGCGTTTGTGTCTATGATGGAAAAGTTTGCCAGTGATGGCTGCGAAAGGAAATAGAACGGAAGCACAGAAAGGAAGAACAACGCCGGATAATCCATCACCCCTACAATGGCGTTGGTCGTGGTTACGCTCATTCCTGTGACGCTCCTGTTGTAGTACAGCATCGGTGCGATGTTGGTGATGTATGGATTTATGCCGTGCACCAGATTATAAGCACCCATGAAGGCGATGTACATCTCGTCATCGATCCGGTAGCCCTGAAATACGGCTCCTGAAAGAAAGTACACTGCGATAAGTCCGGCAGCGAGGCAGAACGCTACTGCAGCGAGCCTTTTTCTTTTTGCCACGCGCAGCAGATACGCGCCGATAAAGAGAGCGAATATGACCGGCAGGTAAAGCACGAGGTAAAGCACGAAGTTCACAGTCGCGCCCCAGGCAATCGTTGAAAAAAGAATGATCCTAGCTATGGCGGGTTCTGTGACAAATGCCGCGACAAAAATCAGGGCGTAAGCGCCGAGTGTCGCGTATACCAAACCCCTCTTTCTTGGTGCAACTACATAAACGCATGTGTATGCAACAAAAAGCACAGCGATGGCGGCTCCAAAAACATCAAGCCTCAGCGAGATGTATCCATTGGCAAGCATAGTGGTGAAGAAGACGAAGCTAGCAGAAACAGCCAGCAATCCTATAAAGGCCAAGTTCGCTTTGACTTTCATGAAGTAAAATTAGAAGGAGAAATTATAAAAATAAAAGAAAAGCCAACCCAGAAGTCAGCAGTTTGTCACTATGGGCAGCTTGTCCCTATTGTGACCGCGCTGTTGCCGAAGCCTGCAATCGTGGTTACTACGTAAGGTGCCATGATGACCAATATCAGGCCTATGACCCCTCCTATGATCATTCCCATAGCCCATCCCTGCAGATTACCCCTTATCTGTCCAGCTGCAGGCATGAAGTGCGCAGCTGCATAGAGCACGCCTCCAATAAGAAACAGTACCAATGCAAAGACTCCCACTATGTCCCTCACGTCCGTGACTACTGCGCATAGCTGCGAGCTGAGCCCAGTTAAATCCGCAAAAGTAAGGGTTAC
>JAJZEU010000134.1 GCA_021805625.1 Microcaldota archaeon | reverse complement strand
AAGCCTTTGCCATGTAGAGCATTTCTCCACCAACCTTGCACAGGGCATAAGCGGCATCGTTCTTCACGAATATATTGGTCACACCGTAAATCGTTTCAGGCCTGTATGTGACGCAGAGCATACTGGCATTCTCTCCCACAACATTGAACTTTATCGCAACCTCTTTCTCTATATCCGGCTCCACGTCGTGCTTTGTGTCGTGCATGCCTACGGCATTGTTCTCGTTGGTGCACCATCCCACGGGATGCTTGCCCTTCACGAAGTATTTCTTGCCGTTGAGTATCGAGAACTGCCACTCGACGAACTTGCTGAAGAATGGCTCTATGGAGACAAACTTCCTTGTCCAGTCTATGCTCAGGCCGATCCTTGCGAAGTCCTTCTCGGTTTCCCTTGTGAAGTATTCCGCGATGTATTCGGGATTTTCCATCTTCTTAAGATCATCGTCTCCGACTCCGAACGCCTTGTAATCCTCTACTATGTCAGCGTCGTGGTTGCGTATCCTTTTTGCGAACGAGAGCACAGGAGTGCCGGTTGCATGGAATCCCATGGGAAAGAGTACGTTGAAGCCCTTCATCCTCTTGTATCTTGCAAGCACGTCTGCGGTGCCAAAAACCCTGAAGTGACCTATGTGTGCAGGCGCATTAACAGAGGGAAAAGCTCCGAAGACGAAGTATGAAGGTTTCTCGCTTATGCTCCCCTCGAAGAGCTTCGCGTCGCGCCACGCCTTCTGCCATTTTGCTTCTATCTCGCCAAAGTCCATTAGAACCACCGGAGATAGTTAATGCAACATAAACAATAAAATATGTATCCTATCTTGCACCGATACCTGCCCTGATGTCAGTGCTCAGCTTCGTAAAGAACTTTGATTATGTAGTTTTGCCTGTTCCTATGCTCTTTCCCGGCACTCTCATCTATCTTTTCAAGCAGATAGGCGGGTATCCTAAGGAAAACAGGAGTTGTAGCTTCTTTTGCCCTTCGCCTTCTGCGCGCCTCATCCTCGTTCTTTAGTGATTGCTCCAGATCTTTAAATTCCACTCTCAGTTCTTCGAGGCTTTTCATGAAAGCAGCGTCTGCCACCATTATGCATGCACCTTTTTTGTAAGATGTTTTATTAGCCTTTCAACCTTCTCCCTTTTTGTTTTTCCCATAGCAAGGTCATTAATTATCCTATTCATTTTGTCATTGAAATGCGGTTCCTTATTCAATCTATAACCATTCAGCTTCAAAAACTGCGCAAATGCGTAGAAGGCCGTCCTTTTATTTCCATCAGTGAATGAATGCGCTCTTGGAAGTTCGTAAAGGAGCGTAGTAGCATAATCTAGTACGTTATCTGTGTCTTTCGCTGTGTCCATTACAAACTCTAAATTATTATTTTGGACAGTCCCTTTTTCTCCTATCGCCTTGTTTATTGCTACTACCTCATCGTAGGTGAGTTTTCTCATCGTATCAAGTATAATGCTATCATTAGATATATAAAGCTATCTGAAAAAGATGGTTTGTCGATAAAGTTGGAGTAAAGCGGCAAAACCCCTCAATCAAAAGCTTTATAAGTGTGGAATCAGCATTCCACACCATGTACCATACCTACCTTACGATAGCCATACCTGCAATAGTCTCATTTATCGCAACAATAATTACCACCAAGTTCCTCATGTCATATTTCAAGGAGGCAGGAATTGTCGCCAAAGACTACAATAAGAGCAAGCCAGCCGTAATACCCACAAGCGGCGGAGTGGCACTTTCGTTCGGCATCATGGTTGGCATACTCACATATACCTTCGGCGGCTCATTCATCTTCACGCCTATCCTTAACATACCCGACCTGCTTGCTGCATCTCTTTCCATAATACTTATAGCATTTGTCGGCCTGATAGACGATCTCAACGTGAAGGCATCAGAGGTAGAGTCTACAGGCAGGAAGGACATAAGGAAAGGGCTTAAGCAGTGGCAGAAACCATTGCTGACCGCAATAGGCGCCCTGCCACTCATGGCCATAAACGCAGGCATAAGTGTTGTCACGATACCTTTCATAGGCCACGTCTCGCTAGGCATAGTCTATCCAATAATAATACTGCCGCTGGCTGTAGTTTTCGTCGCAAATGCATTCAACCTGCTCGGGGGCTTCGACGGCTTGCAGGACGGCATGGCGATAGTCGCAAGCCTTGGTTTCCTCCTCTACTTCCTTGCATACGGCGACAACATCGCAGGCGCAAACATCGGCCTTCTGGTTTCGACGCTGCTGCTGGCAAGCCTCCTTGCCTTTTTGCCGTTCGCGAAGTATAAAGCCAGAATACTGCCCGGGGACAGCTTCACATATGCTGTCGGCGCGGCATTCATAGTCATGATGGCAATGGGCAGCGCAGAATCGTTCGGCATAATAATATTCCTCCCATGGATCATAGAATTCTTCCTCCATCTAAGAAAGAGGTTCAAGGTAAGCGACCTCGGCATAGTACAAAAGGATGGCACATTCAAGGCACCGTATGGCAAGAAGATCTACAGCCTTACGCACCTTATGATGAACATAAAGCCCATGAAGGAGTGGGAGGTTTCCCTATACCTTTCTGTTCTGGAGGTATTCTTTGTGCTGCTCGCCTTTGGCCTAAAGTTCATGTCGCTGCTATGACATAACCGAACAGGGCCACGGAGCTCGCAGACCGATACGAACTGGAGCCCTACATAAGGCAGAGGATCAAGCTCATAAAGGACGACATAGAGAACAT
>JAJZEU010000020.1 GCA_021805625.1 Microcaldota archaeon | reverse complement strand
CCAATATCTCGTTCGCAAAGTCTACCATCTGATCGCCTGTTAATACTTCCTAACATATATTTAAATATCTTTTGTAAATTTTTCTTTTAGTGGAACAGCAAAAAAGTAGAGAGAAACTTCGCTGTTCATCGCATTGCATGTTTAACGATTGTAGAAGTCCCAGCATGCAGAAATATGGAATTGCATGGATTTGAAGTATTCCGCTGCACGAATGTGTCAAGAAAAAGCAATATTTAAATGCTCAATTATGGATTGTCGCTCAGTTTGGTCTTCCTTTGCTGCTTGAACATCTCAACAATCTCCTTCGTTGTTGTTGCCTCCTCGGAGCTCTTGTCGCCTCTTATGCCATCGCTCACTATTCTTGGGAATCGGAGTGCATATCCAGCAACGGTGCCGTCAGCCCTCGTCTCAAGGCCGCACGTGTGCATCGGCGACAGGGTTATCTCATCAGCCTTCACCGTAACGACGTATTCTGGATCAACCCAGAAATCCGGCTCTATGTTCGAAACGACCCTGGCGGGCTTGCTCTTCACCTTGCTTTTTTCCAGGATGCTCTTGAACATCTTCATCTGCTTCTCGGTAAAACCGGTTCCGATCCTAGTTACTGTCTCAAAAACATCCTTCTTCTCGTTGTATGTTGCACACAGTAATCCCCCAAAGCCGAACTCAGCCCTTATCCCCCTTCCGAAGTAGTAGCCCACAATTACGACGTCAACAGTGTCGGAAAGCTCTCCCCTGTAGCTTCTCTTCATCTTTATCCAGCTGAATTTCCTGGCACCGGCGACGTACCTTGAATGAAGGTCCTTTGCTATTATGCCTTCAAGTCCATGCTCTACGGCGTTGTTGAAGTAGCTCTCGAACTCCTTCGGACTCGATGTTATTATCCTGTCGGAAAGCCTTATCGTTCCGCCGCCCTTCACTATGCTCTCAAGCTTCTTCCTTCTCTCTTCATACGGCTTGTCCAGATAGTCTTCTCCATTGATATACATCAGGTCAAAGGCGAAGAGGTGCAGCGGAAGTTCCTCGCTCTTCTTCTCTATTCCATGCTTCCTCTTTCGCTGTATCGTTTCCTGGAACGGATGGAACTCGCCGCTCACCTCATCATACGCTATTGCTTCTCCTTCGAGTATTGCCTCTTCCGCGTTGATCTCATCAAGTGCGGCCCTGGTTATCTCTGGGAACATAGGTGTGAGCTTTTCGAGCCTCCTAGAAAATATTTCTACTCTCTTCTTTTTCTTGCTGAGGTGAACCTGCGCCCTCAAGCCATCGTATTTGCTCTCAATCGCGCATCTCCCGCCCATTTTTCTTAGTATCTCTTCTGCGGTGGGCAGCCTCTCAGCAAGCGCAGGCCTTATCGGCTCGAACAGAGAAATGCTGAAGTTCTCTATGCCCTTTACACCTTTGGTGGCGAAGACTTCACCGACCTTTCCGAGGTCGCTGCATATATTGTAAGCGTTTTCCAGCCTTTCCTTGAATGTTCGCTCTCCCGTGACCATCTTCGATAGGGCTTCCATTATCGTTGCGTCGCCAACGCCGAGCCTGAGCTCTCCGAGCACGAATCTTGCTATATATCTGGCTTCAAGCGGCCTTGAGGATGCAAGCGCGCCAGAGAGCATCTTTATCTTCGCTTGCTGGCTCCCCTCGCCGCTGGTTGTCGCAATCTTCATGATGCTGCCGAATATTCCATTGACGTCAAGCTTCGATTCACTCATTCTCTTGAGCCTCTTCTTGCCGATGAAAAATTCGGCTGTGCTTCCCAGGTCTCCTGTCCTCCTGAAGTTCTCCACTACCTCCTTCTTCTCATAGCCGCTTGCATCGGCAATCGCCGCCTCAACAAAACTCTCTGCTATGCCGACCTCTATGCCCGCGAATGGCGGGCCCAGCATGCCTTGTATCATGTATACGAGTGGCTTTATCTCGTGCTCTCTTGCCTTCTTAAGCATCTCAGTGAGCACGTCTATCATCTGCAGCCTTGAAGATATCCCCTCAATCTTGTCGAAGTATTCAGCCACATCACTGAACAGCATGCTCATCCCAGCATATATTTGCACGGCAACATTTTTAGCCTGTTTATCGGTGTGCTATAGTGAGTTCTGCGGGCACCGGACGATTACCGAATTCTGGCAGCACGCTCTTTCCATAGATTAGCCTGCACAATGCCTCAAACTCCAGCTTCGCGTCATCCAGCGCGTTGTGAGGTCCTTGTCTTTGGCCGAGACCCACAAATGACAATACCTTGTCCAAGCCGAGGGCGCTGTGACCGTCTTTCTTGGGAGGCTCTATGCCATTGCCCAGCATGCGGCCCAGGCAGAAGGAATGCAGGTCAAGCATCCCGAATGGCAGCCTGAAGTCTGACCCATATCGCTCCGCATACGCGTTGACGTAGCTCCTATCGAAACCAGGATTCTGCCCAGCAATCATGATGCAGCCGTTGGCCTGCATGAACGATTTGATGTCAGCAACCACATTCCTCGGATCGTTTTCAGGCCCCTTTTTCAGCCTGTCGAGCTCAAGGTCGTGTATCCGCATCGACTCCTCAGAGATCTCCGCGCCCTCGAATGGATAGTATTCCTTGTAAAACATGCTAAGCCGCCCACTGTATGCCACCATCCCGACGCTGAGTATCGCGCCCTTCATCGGATCGAGTCCGGTTGCTTCGACGTCCAGTACAGCTATGCTGTCTAAGTACCTCATCGAATCATCAATTACTAAAGTTTTGCGTTTTTCAACAGTATAAAT
>JAJZEU010000051.1 GCA_021805625.1 Microcaldota archaeon | reverse complement strand
GCTATATCGTAAGCACGGCGAAGCATGTTTACGACCTGCTTCAGTCGAATGCAGGCTAGTGGGAGTTCATGGGCATTAGTAGGATTGCACTGCCAGCAGCCGGTATTGTGCTATTCGTGGCAACGGTGGCTTTGGCGGTTTCATTTCATGGTGCGGGCTCAGCACAGAATAAAAATACAACCATTTCGCTGCTAGCCATATCAAACCTCAATACCTCTGCAATAGAAACCATCTTCGGTAGCGCAGCACTTGGCGGCATGTCAAGCAGCAACCCGATCCAGATGCAAAACGGCTCGTCATATGTGGCGGTATCCTCTTTCTATTTTAGATTCAACAGCAGCCAATCAAACTCAACCGCGCTTCCTGAAGGCATGGTGTCAGTGCTCTACCTGATGCGAAACAAAAGCGACGCGGTATCAGCGTTCAAGAACATGTTTTACAGCGGCAATGCGAACCAGTCCATGACAAACTACAGCTACAGCCATGGCAATACGACCATAACTGTCTACGAGATACATTCTGTAGCTGTGCTAAACGCCTCCATCCTGAATGCTACGAATCTCAAGAAGTATGGTCCTCCTGCGTCGCCAGACTTCCAATACGAAACTCTGTTTATGCACGGAAATATTATAGGCTCTGTTACCACGGACAGCACGTCCCCTGCGCTTAATAGCTCATATTCTGCCGCTCTCACAGATTACCTTATAGTCAGGCTGATAAATAGCAAGCTGGTATGATTGGTGGAAGCATGCCTGCCAAAACCCCAAAGCAACATAAAATTCCGAGGTCTGCGTTCGCAGTGCTACTCATGCTAGCAGCCATTATTGCAGTAGTCTCTATATATAGTTTTTGGACACTGCATCCTAATTTCGGCCTTTCCTATCTGAACAACAGGACCAATGCGCTCTATGGACTTCCAAATGCATCAATCTACACAGTGTACTACCAATACTCCCCAGCTGCGCCCAACACAATCGCCACGCGTGGCGCACTGATAATATACAGTGATGTTAAAAGCTATGGACTGAATTCTACCCAGCCACTCATACTGGGGTCGTCAGAGCCCAATGTGTCCTACCGTTTTCAGTTGCCAGAGCAATTGATGAACGCTTCTTATCCTGTGGTTGTCAACGTGCAGGTTTACGAGTTCTCCAATAGCAGCGGCGCGTCAGAAGTCTTTGACATTATTTTCAACGGGAGCAACTTTTCGGGCAGGTTCAACAAGACCACAGTATATGACAACATCAGCACTACGATAGTCTATCTAAGCAACCCCATGTTGGGGAACAGGTCTTCGATACAGACCCTTGAGCCACTGTATGCAAGCCTTGAGCTAAGCCAGGAGGTTTTTCAGTACAAGAATTATATCATCCTCGTGCCAGTCTACGGTGTTTTGAACAAATACAACATAAACTATACAAGAGAGATAGCCGCGCATATATACTTTGAGCTGAGTGGAAACAATGCATAGGCAGGCGAATACATTGGCAAGCAAGCCAACCAGCAAAAAGGTCATTTCGGTAGCTGCAAGCATACTTGCCATTATTTTTATTGTAATCATCGCCTACTGGTATTCAAACCCTGCCAACAGACTTGTCAACCTCAACCAAGCCGACGTGGTGCAGGCAACAGGCAACGCGTCTTACTCCCAAACGCTAAGCAACAAGGTTACAGTCTTCATCCCTTCCTTAAGGAGCATCGGTTACATGGCTTCCAGCGTTTCAGCATTCAATTATACCGGCGGAAGCATCAGCTCATATATGCCTGTGGCAGTAACGTCAGCAATCTTCCTCATGACCAATGCTTCGTCCGCCAAAGAGATAGCATCCACTCTGCTCTTCAGCCACGAAGTCAACAACTCGCAGCTCGGATACATATACAACAGCACCACTGTCACAACATTTTCTGCATCGGGGCAGGGTATTTCCATCTTCGATGTGCACGCGATAGCTGCATATAATCAAAGCTCCATCCGGAACATGAGTGCCGGGGGGCTGCCTATCTATGAGGAAACCCTTATCTTCTCATTCGGAAACAAGATAGGCATGATTGAGCTCAACGGCTATGGCTACCTTTCCGATAGCATAGGTACCAACTTGGCAGAAGCACTGATAAAGAAGTATGTATAGAGGTTATAGTGCATTCCTCTATTTTTTTGCCACTCTGCTCTTTGTGCTCTTCGCTTTCCTAGGCCTGCTCGGATGTTTTTCCGCAGCCTCCTTTCCTTTTGCCATATCTTTTGACCCCTCCTTTGCAGCCCCCTCCCCTTCCTTCTCCCCTCCAGGCTTTGCTGCAGCGGGTTTCCCCCATCCTTCCTTACTTGGGCAGTTAGGATCAAGGTCCATCTCAAAGACCCTCTTGCCGTAGCGAAAGACCTTCACTATAGGAGTATGGCATATGCTGCAGTACTTGCCCGTAGGCACTATCTTCGCATTTCTCGGCAATGGATAGCTGGCGTCGCACTTCGGCCAGTTCGAGCATGCGGCAAAGCTCTTCCCTGCCGCAGACTTTCTCTGCAGCAGCTCCCCACCGTCCTTTGGGCACTTTCCAAGCGAATTCGCGAGCTCCTCTTCTGCAATCGATTCCTTCAACGCGCTGCCTATGCTCTGCTCATTCCTTTCGAACTCTTTGAGTATCTCACCGATTATCCGCTTGCTCTCTGCTATTACCTCCTCCTTGCCGCTCTTGCTGTGCTGTATGCTTTCCATGTCGTGCTCGAGCTTCCTTGTCATCTCTTCGTCCAATATCTCTGGACTGTACCTGCACGATCTCAAAATGCGCCG
>JAJZEU010000147.1 GCA_021805625.1 Microcaldota archaeon | reverse complement strand
ACTCTGCAGAGGGATATAGTAGAACGGTATAAAGTCAGAAATATAAAGGTGCTCAGGCTGTTGATAAAAACAATAGCTGCATCTTCAGAATTCTCAATACACAAGTTCTTCAACTTCTTGAAGTCAAATGGCTACAAGGTAAGCAAGAATACGCTATATAGCTATGTCCAAGCTTTGGTGGACGCATTCCTTGTAGAAGAACTTAAAAAATACTCAAGGTCTCTAAGGGCTAGAGAACAAAGTGTGTCAAAATTGTACATGCTGGACAACGGGCTGCTGAGTGTAAACGGTGCGTCGGAAGGCAAACTCTTTGAAAATGCAGTCTTCAATACGCTTTACAGAATGGATAACATAGAATTGTCGTATTACAGAGACCAGAGCATCGAAGTGGATTTTGTAGTTTCAGAAAAGGATGCCATAAAAGCACTAGTTCAAGCTTCATACAACATAAGTGATTATACTACCAGAGAAAGAGAGTTAAAGGCCCTTGTAGGCGCTGCTGGCAAATTAAACTGCAGCAATCTTTACCTTGTAAACCTGAACGAGGACAAGGTGGAGCATTATAAAGGGCAGAAAATAATGATCCTCCCGTTATGGAAGTTTATGCTGCGACGGAAATTCAGGCTAACGGGTGCAAGTACTACGAAATAGACTGGATGCAGCTGCAGCAGCCACATGCCAAAGCAAGAAATTACAGCAAGAAATGGAGGGTATATTATGGATGAGGAGTATCCGGTAAAGGATCGCTTTCAGGATGTGCTGCTATCAGCGATATACAATTCTGTGCAGGAAGCAGACACTCTTATATTCAAGGGAGGCACTTGCGCTCTGCGGCTTACTCCGTCTTTCCCTGCTCTGTGGTGTAGATCAGCAATTCCGGATGCTTCTTCGGCATGGGATTCATCCTGACGCCATAGATGGCCTTTATGCCGTTCTCCAGTGCAAGCTCCACGAGCCTCTGCGTTATGACTCCGTCGAGCACTATGGCATATACTCCATGCGTTTCCTGTATCTTCGCAATCAGCTCCCTTATCGGCGTCTCTACTATAACGCTGCCGGAGGCATCATACAGCCTGCTCCTGAGGGTGTTTGCAAGCTCTGCCAAGCCTGAAGAAAGCTGGGAGAGCATCATGCTCTCCAGCGCAGGCTTTGCCCGGACTGCGCCATAGGGCTCCTGCCTGCTGTCGCGCCTTTCGAAGCGCTGCGGCTCTATGCTGGGTATTGTAGCATCTTCTTCCTCCCCTTCTTCTATGCTTGGTATACTTGGCAGTTCAGTGTCTTCTTCTGCAGCATCTCCGCTTGCCTGCTGGGTAGCCTGCTGCTGCGGATGGTACTGCAGTGATGATGGTGGCGGTGGCTGTGCCTGCGGCTGGGGCTGAGGCGGTGGCTGCCTATTCTGCTGCACTGGCTGCGGCGAGGGGCGCGGCGGCTGCTGGCTCTGCTGCGGGGCTTGCGCCGGCCTCTGCATCTGTTGCCTCTGCTGGCCCTGCTGCCTCATGCCGCTCCTTCCAAGATACTGGTCCAAAGGAACCCTTGACCTGAGCGATTTAAGCACCTCCTTCCTCGTAAGCTCCTCCACCTCCTTGCCGTCGGGAGCCTTCGTTATGAAGTCCAGCTCTGACGCACTGAGCAGCGACCTTATTATCATGTCGCCTCCCTTGTCGCCGTCTACAAAGGCCGTTACCTCCTTCTCGTTGCAGAGCTCCTTTATGGTGTTTGGTATGACAGATGCGGCTCCTCCTACAGCTATCGCGTTAGTTATGTCGTACCTGAGCAGGTTGAGCACATCCGCCCTTCCCTCTACGATTATTATCTCGCTGCTCCTCTTTATGTCAGGCCCTGCAGGCAGCTTCTCCGGGCCGAACGACGTTATCTCGCTAGACTTCACCTCTGACTGCACCATCTCTGCAAGCTCCTTGCTATCCGGTATCTCGGTCGTAAGCAATTGCTTGACGAGATCCTTGGCCCTCTCGAGTACCCTCTTTCTCTTCTCGGACCTTGTATCCTCTACCTTGAGGATCTGGAACTGGGCATCATAAGGGCCCACCCTGTCTACGGATTCCACTGCTGCTGCGAGTATGCACGTCTCGACCCTGCCCAGGGAAGCGGGCAGGAAAAGCTTGCCGTAAGTCTTGTTGCCCGACTGCGACGTGTCTATCTCTATCCTTCCTATCTTGCCGTTCTTCTGCAGCTCCCTTAGGTCAAGCTCGTCGCCAAGCAGACCTTCGGTCTGGCCGAAGACCGCGCCTATTATGTCAGGCTTTTCAACAAGGCCGCCTATGTTGAAGGAGGCCTCAACCATGTATTTTACTATGTCTAGATATGTTTTTGCCATCTTATCGCCTTTTTCCGCTTGACTGCGCTGCTATCGGTAAGTTCCCTATAGGGCGCTACTATCTCCTCCACATGAGCAGACCTCAGCAAAGATAGGAGATTCTTGCCAAGAACTGTGTCTATTTTCGATTCGGGGTATTTTTCAAGAAGCACAGAAGTAAGTTTTGCTTCATTTTTCTTGCCGCCCTTGTCGCGGTCCATTATGAGGTAGAGCGTCTTGCTTGTATCGATGTCAAGATTGTTGTACATCGCAGCGTTGAATGTTATGGCTTCGATGCCGAGCTCCATGCACGCGCGCTTGTCGTGCTGCCCCTCTACGAAGACAGGGCTTTCGCTCAGCGTACCGACGATGCGCTTTACCCTCGACCTCCTTGCTGCCTCCTTTTCCACTTTCTGCACTTATCGCACCTTACTGAAGGAACAGTTGCCTATATGCGGTGCGCGCCGCCGATTGTATCGCA
>JAJZEU010000092.1 GCA_021805625.1 Microcaldota archaeon | reverse complement strand
CCCATCAATCTGGAACCGGCAAATCCAAAGCCCTCTTGCCAATTGCGTTTTACAACGCCTTTTCGGCGGTTTTCATAGGGGCGATCATGCTGTCAGTAGCGGCAATTGCTGCAACATCTACCCATGCAGGAAGAGAAGCAGATTCATCTTTTCGAACGGCTTGAACAACCAAATCTATTTCTTTCCATAACTTTTTACCGTCGCCGTCAGTCGGGCTGTATCCAGAACAACTCGCAAGATAGGCTTTTAAGGATTGCTCGGCGCGCATACGCTGTTGCATATAGTAGCGCCTTTGGCGCCCTAGCTCCACAAGTGATTCAATGATTTCAGCGGTATCCATTTTAATCTCCTTATGAGGTTTTTGGTGTGGTCAACCTTGATCTGGCTAAAACACATGTCAAAATAGGACCACACCAAAAAGAAAGAAGAGAGGGTCAGAAGTTGGTTGGAATTTCAACGCCCCATAAGGACCCTCTCAAACTGTTTAAGCGACTTTCGCTTCTTTCCCAAAAAACTGATCATAGAGGTTTTTGATATCGCGTTCACCAGCTTTTCCCTTAAACGCTTTTCCGACCGTCATACAATCATCTGGAATCTGACTAGCAACGGCATTGATAAAAGCTACATTGCGCTTGTTGCGAAGCACGTAAGCCCTGCACATAGCACCCGTACATTCACCAAGTGGAATGCCATCAAGGCGGAAAGTTTGCAACACGGACAAGGTAGCGACTTGCCGAGCCTCCTGCAAGGCATTTCGGCTCCTATGCGACGTAGGAAAACTCCGAATTACTACAGCCGTGCGCACAGGTGAATTATTAACCGCTCGGCCTCGCATAGCACCGATATATTGAACAGCTAGCTCTCGCAGTCCAATGGTATCTTCTACCATTTCGCGAATGAAAGCGTCGTTGTCTCCGATAGCTTCAATAAGCGCTTCCGGCTGGTCTACAGGACGCTTTTCAAACACTATACGCTTAGCCAAAAGTTCCAGTTTTGATTCAATCATTTTCTTTCTCCAAAAACAAGATCAGGGTATATCAGTCTTCTTCGTCATCGTCAATCCCCAATTCAGGCAAAACATAATCTGAAACTCGCAGAATAATGCCTTTGGCAAAAGAGGGGCTTTCCGGCAGCCATCTCATATACATGCAGCCTTCGCTATCCTCCCAAATCAGCGCTGCCGTAACAGGGTTCTTGGCAATGCACTCTTCCGCGATTTCGCGAATCCGGTCTTTGTATGGAGATTCAAAGTGTTTAGGCGCTTCTCCCGTTACAACTGTCAGCTTACTCATAATGCTTCACTTTCCCTTCGATAAAACTTTCCGCCCATAATGCACATATCGTGCGACAAGTCAACATAATCAAATTGGCTGCGCCTGCGATGAGTGTCGCAATGCACAAACAGAAAGCCGTTGCCCCACTTTTCCCCTGCGCAATAAGACGCAGAACGCACATGGCCGCAACCTGTCTGGTGCCACTCATACGGCCCGTAGATAGGGCTGTATTCGCTCCAGACCAAATGCCGGTGATGATGACCGCTAGCCCCTGGCACTCCCATCTTGCGCATTTCAGGATAATGCCCGAAAAGCAGGGAATTGTCATAAAGGGTGATATAATTCTTGGACAGTTCTGATTTGATATCACGTTCTGTCCATGCCGCCAGATCGCCTCTGGCAATATAATTGACTTCAAACTTTTCCAGCCCTAAAAGTTTAGGAACCGTAAAGCCATGAAGATCGGAAAGAACAACCATCAATGCCGGGGTGGCCTCTGCAAGATGCTTCAGGATTCTAAATTCATGGTTTCCTTCTGTAAGCGATATTTCTGCATCAGGAGCAGCGGCACGCAAATCCCCTAGAAACGCATGCACCCACTTTATCCGCGCAAGCATGTCAAAACTGCGAGGGTCTTGCGCATACTTGCTGAATTCAGGAAGATCGAACAAATCGCCATTGAGGATAATCTTTTCCGGCTGCGCTCTTTTGGCCGCTTCCAGAAACATGAAACGATAGAACGGATCACATTCTTCGTCATGAAAATCAGCACCCACCAAAACGGTTTGAAATCGATTTCCGGAAGGACGCTTGTAAGTTCCCTCCCAATCTCGTTTCTCCTCGTTCAGCATCCGCATACGATCTGCGGAAGCGTGCTTGGCAATCGCTCGCTCCAGCGCATGCGCATGGCGCGAAAGCATGATGCCTGCCTGGCGCTTGAATTCAGAAAACGTTCCGAAATGGCGGTTCCAGGTTGATTCAGAAATATCAGAATGAACCCGAAAATAATTGCGCGTGATTACCTTGTCGGAATCGATTTCTGCGATTCGCTTTAATTCCCGTATGCAATCTTCGGCGGTCCATTCTTCATGAAATTTGCGCTGATCTTCAGAAAGAGGAACCGGGTTTTTTGCAAGAGCAGATGCGAGTTTTCGCCTTACTGTTGTGCGAGGCATATCAAGCTCTTCGCATACAACCATTACTGCTGTTCGCTTTCCTACTCGCTGCGGAACTCCTATAGGAAGTGCTCCATTTTTAACAGCATTCTTATAGACGGCTAGAACCGTCTTTTCATCATGTTCCACATTACTTCCTTCAAGAAAAGAAGCGCCCCGAAGGGCGCTCTAAAATTAGACGAAAATGTTTTCCGAAAGCCAGCGCAGGGCGTCCGCTTCGTCTTCGTTAATTTCAAAAGGAACCATTGGGTTGTTATCAAGCAGGTCTTCAATTTCGCGAACAGCGCGAGCAATCGCCTGCAGATGCGGCCTCATGTTCTTCGTAAGGTCTTTTTCGGTCATAGAATCCACCATAGAATAAACAGAACGAGAACGCCGATGCAGAAAGGAACAATGTTTTTTCTGCATGACTTTTTCAGTTTTTCCTCTTCTTCCCAACAAGCCATTTCCGCTTTGAGTAATTTGGCTTCGTGTTCAGGAAAAGAGGTCATGATCAGCCCTTGAAGGCCGCCAGATAGGCCCGCGCCTGCGCAGGGGTCTCACCCGTCTTGGGAGCGCTGACAGTGACAGGGAGGCCAACACCGACTTCCAGAATCGGAAGGAGGATTCCCACCGCAGCAAACATCTGCTGAATCGGCGGAGGAAGTGGTAGAAGTGCCGCCGCCTGAATAGCGGCATTCACGTCATTGACGATCTTGCCCACCAGCGGCTGCGCTGCAGTCTGCGTCAGAGAGGAGGAAATGCCCTGCGCAAGTGTGACTGCTTCATTCATATAACCGACAACCAGCGTAGTCGTAGAAGCCGGAATAGCCTTTACAGTCGGAAGCGCCTTGGCAAAACCAGATGCGATCAGTTCAACATCCGTAACCACTTTCTGCGCAACCTGCTGCCCGGTAAGGCCAGCACAACCGGCAAGTGCAAGAAGAGAGGCACCGGAGAAACCGGCAAAAAGAGAGCGACGGGAAATATGCATAATCAGGCTCCAGTAGCAGGCGTCGGAGTAGGGGCAGCGGCGGCGGCCTTCGCTTCACGCTTGGCCTTGACAGACGCAGGCGTGGGGAAAACTCCAAGGGAAAAGAGGTAGTGAACCAGATGGCCAAGCCCTGCGGCAGCGCCAATCGCTTCCGGCAGAGTGACTGTAACTCCGTAGTGCGCCAACAGCGAAACTACAAAGCTTACGAAAAGCCCGGCAGTGCCATACGAGGCCAGCGCGGGACTCGTAGGGATATTCGGGATGGGAGATGTATCCATATTAGAAGTTCCTCCAAAATCGGAAAAAGAAGTACGTATGCGGTCGTAAGTAGTGTCTCAATTTGAAACCGTCAAACTGATATTCACAGAAGCACGCTTGAACTGATGTTCTACGTTATGCTTCTCAAGAGCCACTACGCCCTTGTATCCTTGTAGCAAAACATTTGGTAGCACAAAAAAGGGAATCATGCAAGTTCACCGCCTAAAGATTTAATCGACTGCGCCAAAGCCGCCATATCCCAATCGTTAAAAGTCGTTTTAGCCTTGCGGATTGAGGCTGCATCCAGAAGCACATATGCCTCTTGCACCTGGTTTTGCATGAATGCGGGAGTGACTTTCATCCACTCTGCCCATGTCACCACGCGAAAAGAGCCATCTTCCGCGAAACTATTTAGCGAAACTGAGTGGCCGCCCCATTCCTGATCGTTTGGAACATAATTCCAGACGGTCTGAGTCTGCTGGGCAACGGTCAAGTTGACTCCCAAATATACGTCTCCAAAAATCTCGATTGCCGTTTTAAGCAGGTTGAGATTATGAAAATCGACTGCGGCGAAGCCGAGCAGCTTATTGGTCTGCCCCCGAACGGGATAGCCATCTTTCATCCAAGACTGCATGCACTCAAGAAGTGTGGCACCTTGATCAGTTAAAGGATTGCCGGGCTTATAGCCAAACCGCTCATAGAACGAGACGATATCAGCGGTTGTCGGATAAGCTGTATGGGCGGCCCACGTATTACGTGCAAGCAGAATATTGGCGATGGCAACGCTTGTGCAATCACCGATTGTGTCGTTTTGCCCCATCAACCATGACGGGATTTCAGAAGCCCGCATAATCTGCGGTTGTGGATTATAGTAAAGCGTGCTAGGGGCAAGCACCGCCAGACGCGGAGTTGCAGGATGAAAGACCGCAGGTTTGCGGCCAAGGCACTTGTTAAGCATGGGCAATCATAGCCTTTGCAGTAGTTTCGCACAGATGGACACGTCGTAGCCAGTCTTGGCCAAATTGAGGAAAATCAGCCAAACCTTCGTAATAAGATTCATGAGCCGTTGAAAGTGCGCCGACTAAATCGCCAGTGTAAGCATGAACGGCATTTAAGGTAACAGGCCCAATAATGCCATCTTGTGTTACATGCACGATTGATTGCAGGCATCTGGCACTCTCTCCCGTCCCTGCGTTTACACCAAAGTCAAACACCACCAGATCAGCACCAAGAGGTAAAGCATCTCCATCAATGGGTATCCAGTAATCTTCATGATAAATAGCAATTGCTTGAGCGCGCGTCAAATTCGGGATATCAAGATGCGGGTATTCGGCAGCGCTTATGCCATATTTCGTGCCTTTCAATTCGCCAACACCGACAACTCCTCCGGTCCAGTTGCCGGGGTCGTCATGCAGGCATTGATAGCCGCCTTCTTGTTCCAGAGTAAAATTAATGCAGGAGTCGAAGTTGGATTTCATTTAGACGATGCTCTATTTTTCCAAGTTGTTCCATGATGAAGATATCGCGTTGTGCAGCGGTTTTAACGTGCTCAAGTGTTACCTGCCCCGTCGCCGCCTGCCCTTCCAGCATACGCAGCATGCTTTGCTGCACTTTATCCAGGTATTTAGCTGCAGTTTCCTGATCAGTCATGATCACGATATTCTGCAGGTAGGAAAGTTCGGTGATGATTCCCATCAGCCAGACATAGGGATAAGGATCAAATCTGAACGGCGCCGCAGCGGTCAGGTTCCAGAACATCCACGCCAGAATGACAAAAATTGTCCACCACAGAGCGCGGCGTCCGCGCGACATTGCCTGAATGACGGCTTTTTCGCTACGCTCTATGGATTTGTTCAGGCGAGAAAAGAAGGACATTAGACTGTATAGTTAGTGCCGACTGTCATGGTGGAACCGATATTTTGAATTGCGCTTGTTGTGCCGTGCAGCGCGCAACCAGAAATGATGCCGACGCGCTCGAAATACGGCGGCTGCGTCGTAGGCCATGGGTCGGTCATGGGATGATTTTCAAACCTGAGAAACGCCTGATGGAAGTGTGGCGGACACATTCGTGCAGCCATACAGAACGAACGAGGAAATAGTGGCACCTCCAGCCACAGCCACGCTTGTTGCGGAGTTATAGGGCGTGATCACGCATCCGAACGCGCGCCAGCCGGTGAAGGTGTAGGCGCCGCTGAAAACTATAGGATAATTCTGTGTGGGCGTTGCTTGATTATCTTCAAATGCGCATCCAGTGATGATGCCGAAAGAATTGGCTGCGCCCGAAATCAAGATCGCGGCGTTATTGGTTGATCCGCCTGCGTTCAAACAGTTATTGCGAAATTCGCAATTTGAAATCATGGGGAAGTTCGCCGACGAGCTAACCGGCGAATTTCCTTGCGTGATCTGCATCGGCTGCTGCTGGGAATTGTAGAACGTGCAGTTGGAAACAGACGCCCCTTGCGTAGCACCCAATTGCATATGCACACCGCCGCTCTCAAATGTGCAGTTGGCAATGCTGAGTCCGTAGACCGTGTTCTGGCCGAAAGCGCCGTTGTCCGATTGATTTGCGCCCTCTACGCCGACGGTGCAGCCACTAAAGGAGCACCCGCTAATGGAAATATTATTTGTCGAGACGGAATAATAAAGCCCGATATCAAGGCCATCAAAGTGACAACTTGAAATTGAAACCCGGTCAAGGTTTTGGTAAAGACCAACACCCGGCGTTCCGCTTGCTCCGGAATCAAAATAGCAGTTGTTGACGGTGATCTTAGCACAATTAAAAAGAAGAAGGCTTTCGTAGGTGGATTTTCCGCCACCGAACCAGCAATCTTCGATAGTCACTTCGCTATTGGCAACAGTAGTGCTGGTGCCCAAAGTGACACCTATGTTAATTCCCCAATATTGATTGTTGATGATCCGGCACCTGCGCACCGTAAAGCGCGATACATACTGGACCTGAATGCCGCTATTTACGCCGTTAATGTCCAGCGTCATATCGGAAATCGTAATATCCGATTTGTCGGTCGAGCTTAGCGCTGCAAATATTGCCGCAGGCGATGACCCAGTGGCTTGAATGGTGGTAACGCCTTGGCCGGCTCCCGAAATTGACACACCAGAATTTGATATGGTGATCGACCCGCTGGCCGAGTTGTTGAGGTATGTCCCTGCTGGCAGGTATATCTGGCAATTTGCGCCCCCAGCATTGATCGTGGCTTGAATTGCCGCAGTGTCATCTGTGACGCCGTTCCCCTTCGCTCCGAAATATTTGACATTGAGCGCGCCGGAATAAATCCGATACCACCTGCGCCCCGCCGCATCGACAATGATCGTGCCGCCATTGTCTGCCGAGGCCGTGTCGTTGGCATTGACCACGAAAATGCCACCACCGCCATCCGCTGGCGCCGCATAGCCGGAGACCGAGGCAGTCGTGGCAGTTGTGGCGCTGGTCAAGGCGCGGAGGGCTGCGATTGTGGCGACGTAGAAATTGGCCGAGATTGCGCCCGCAATGCCCGCAGCGGTTGTGGCTCCCGTGCCCCCCTGCCCAAGGCTGAGCGGGGCGGTTAGGCCAGTGAGGCTTGTGATATCTGAGTTCGCACCAGAAGCTGCCGCCCCAAGATTACTGCGCGCTGTAGCGGCAGAACTAGAGCCAGTGCCACCTCCAGAAACTGTTAACGGCGTATCAAGAGTGACAGATGCAAAATGAGGAGCAGGATAAGTGCCAGACATTATATTTATTCCTTACGAAACTGAAATCAAACCGCCATTGTTCCAGGGAGTTCCTGAAACAGAAGGCAGAGTTGTAGAAAGAGAATCCGCGTATGAGGCGAAATCAAAACTGCTTGTGCCGCCGCTGCCAGATGCAAGCGCTGCGATTTGTGAAACTGGAATGCTGCAATTGACCATCTGCCCATTCTGTGTTTGAAGAATATTGACGATTTCCGCGCCCGTAAGCGGCTGCGCCGCACCATAAATTTCCGTCATGACACGCTTATCATTCCTCCGTTATTCCATAAGACGCCCGCAGTAGCAGGCAATGATGTAGGCAGGGAAGATACGGTTGTATTTCCCAAACCGCCGATATCAGAAAGCACTTCTGCCGCCGTTCTTGCTTCAAGTGCGGTGCCGCTAACATTGATGCGCATGTAATCTGAAGCATTGCCTGATACGACAATTGAAAGATATTCCGCCAATTGCGCAATATCCGCCAAAGACGCAGCGCTTGATGCGCCCGTAGGCAAAACTGTCTGGCTGCTGATGTGGTTTGAAGCGTCTGTGATAACGACGCCGCCCGCAGACCCCGGCGATCCCGTAGCGCCGCTGACAGAAAGTTTGCCTGCGCTATTCGTACCAAGTGTTGTGCCGTCGCCTGCAGCAACTTGTGCCGCCGTCAAATTGAGCGACGTGCCCGCAGGAGTAATAATCTGCGCAGAAATATTGACGGGAGTAGGAACATTTGGCAAGGACGCCAGCAAATCCGCGATTGACGTTGTAGACGCAATCTGGTTTTGCGAAATTACAACCAGTTCTTCAGTTGTAAGCGCTCCCGCTGCAGGAAGCTGATAAATTTGAGGCATTAAAGAAGCCCCTTGATTCCATAATGTTCAAGCAGGGCGCCCAATATGAGTGCTCCAATCGCCCCTATGCCGGCAGCCCAAGGCGGCAGTGCGCGCAAAGTCGATGAAAGCGCTGTATCGAGACGAGTATTGATCGTCTTGAATTGTGCCCCAACGTCTGTTCTGATACCCTCTATATGCTGATTGATATTATTGACAACAGTTTCAAGACGGGCAATTGCGGCGGATTGAACGACGATTGTAGATCGCTGCTCCGATAATTCAGCCCAAATACGAGAATCTTCCGTTTTAAGCCGTTCAATTTCAATCTGCATTTCAGTGGGAATATCCTGCATTCTAATCCTCTGCTTACTATACCATATATCCAACCATCCACTATTGCTGAACGGCTAATCTTAAATTATTGTAATCTAAGAACCCACTTTTTAAAATAGCAGACGAATGAAAAAGAACATTACAAATCCAATTGCTGCGAACGTCAAAGAAATCCAGAAGAACGCTCTTAAACAGTCAAAGAAAGACATAGGCTTGTCTGCCAAAGTCTTTTCGCAGTGATCTTTCTGCACCATCCATGACAGCATCTTGCACAAGATGCAGCCCCAGCGTTTATGCTGCCGAGCGGCAATCGCCGCATGCACAGAAAGTGTCTGATTGTAGGCTCCATCAAAAAGAACTACATTCAGCAATTCATCTTCGATAAATCCCAAGGCAATAAGCCGTCTCGCTATAAAAGCTGAAAAAACAGAAAGAACTTTTTCCATTTTAGCGGTGATTGTCATGGCAGCACCAGAACAGAAGAAGGAAGTGAACCTGAATTTGTGTTTTGAACGATTTTCAATTGGTTGATGTAAAGCGCCAGCTTAGCTGCAAACGTTTTGAACTCTGATACACTGAATTGGTGCGCAGTCTTATTTATGTCATAATAGTCTAGCGTAGTTGATTGGCTGGTGAAAGTGCCAAATTCTGCCAGACTGACAATTTCAGACAAAATATCGCTGCGCTCATGCAGCCCGCAAGCATATTCGCCATCAAGCGCCGGATTGGAAGTGCATTCAATCGTGACAGTGGCGCTCAGCGCAGATGTGGCTAGTTGAGAAAGATTTGTTCCTGCAGGGGAGGGAGCAATGAAGCTGCCATTCTTGAACTGCCAGCCGGGCTGCACGTTCAGATTTGGCGGAACCGATTCCCACGAAAATCCGGTATGCACCGGAAATTGATTGGCGCAGATTTCACAAACCTGGTTATTGAAAATGAGAGCCTGCATTTCAATACTCTAATACCACGGCACCTACTTGCCCAGCGCCTCCGGCTCCTGCCAGTTGATAATTGCCGCCGCCTCCAGAACCATATGCAGTTCCCGCCACGCCTCCCGACGAACCAGCGCGGCCTCCGCCGCCCCACCAAGAAGCCCCTCCATGACCATCCTTGATAAATGAACCACTTTGGCCGTCGCCGCCCTCGCCTCCTTGCGTATTTATGGAGCCTCCCGAAGCAATCCCTCCGCCGCCCCCTGCGCTCACTACATTAGTAGCCCACGCGCCCCCCGTACCCCCTGCTGCCGTGGCAAACGCGCCAAAACTGGACGTTCCCCCTGTGCCGCCATTTCCGTTTGCAGCAGCGCCCGCTGTTCCTGCGGCCCCTACGGTAATCGTAATGTTTGTTCCTGGCGTAACAGTATAAACCCCAATCGCAGTTCCCCCTGCACCACCACCTGCCGCAGATTGGTAATTGTTACCGCCAGCAGGTGTGCAACCTGCGCCGCCCCCTCCGCCTCCCGTCACAATCGCTTTGATTTTCGTGACCCCTGCAGGAACGGTAAATGTATATGTTCCCGCAGACGTATAAGAAGACATGCGCGTAAAAGCGCTTATAGAAGCGTATCGTGTATCAGCTTGAGTAATCGGAATCGCATTTTGCGTACCTGGAACGGCGTTTGCAACGTCAAAAGTATAACTGGAATTGCCTTGAAGATTGGCGGCGCCGGTCCAGACCGCCGTGCTGTCTGATCCGGTCGTAGTGCAAACCCAAAACAGATTATCGCTTGTGTCCCATACGATAGAAGGCGTAACTCCATTACCGCCTTGCACGCCGGCAAGATTGCCGTTAGGATTGCCTGCATAAACGATTACGGACTGATTAGGCTGTGCATAACGCGCGTTGGCAGTCGAGTAAGAGGTAATGGAGGTTTGCCCCGCAACCAGTGTAGTGCGCAAAACCTCAAAAGTTGTGACGTTATCTGGGGCCGTTGTAGACGCGACAAGCTGAATGCTGTCAAGCGTTTCAAAATTCCACGTAAACGGCGCATTCGCAGGGTTGTAATCAGGATGCCCGATGGGAGGGCCGATAACGGCAACAGGATTTTCCGTGATTGCCAGTTTGGATGCAAGAAGATATACAAGCTGCGATCCAGAACTGGGAACAAAAGACGAAAAATCAATCGTCAAAGTATCTGTCGTCGCGCCATTGGTAGTGCCGTAAAATCCCGCCAGATTTCCGTTGCCGTCAAGAAGCCGAAAATTTGATCCAGCAACCACCGCAATCGTAAGATTGGAAGGCGTAATCGTCAATTCGTTGAAATTGATAAAGCCGCCGCTGAACAAACGATATCCTAAATCCTTGAGAGACGCCGCAATATATGCTTGCCCGCTGTTAAGCAAAGCGCCATTGACGTATTGAAGGTCTGTATAATTCGGCTGTTGCATTATGCTAAACTCGGATTTAAGGTAGGATCGGTCAGATAAGTCGTCGGCAAAGTGGATTGAGCAGGGGCTGTATTAGGCGAAATGATCGGCAATACCGAAGAAGTTGATTCTACCAGATAAGCGCCTGTTACACTAGGGGCGCCTAGATAATTGATAGAGCCTAAATACAGCCCCCCGCTAGGTATATAAATCGGCAGGAAAGGCACTCCAGCAGGGCGCACGACACCAAGATTGTTGGCAAGAGTCGTATAGGCGTTTGACGTAATTGGCGATGTGAGCGTCATGCTCCATGAAACTGTCGTAAAATCTTCACTGACACTATTTTGGTAGCCAAGCGCATCTTGCGTATAAAGCTGGATCGCAACCGGCGTTGTGCGCCCTAACTGCAAAGTGAACTTGATGCGATTACGATATGTCGTATCTGTTTCGGTTGACTGGCTAGGAAGATTAAAAAGGCTTCCCCATACATTCAGCCAGTTTCCTTGCGCGCTGTTAAAATCATATTGCAGCGCAAGGCCATCCATGCTCTGCGTAAACCATGTCAACCCTGCTGCATATGAATTTTGCAGCCACGTAAAAATATTGCCAGACCGTAAATACGTTGGCGGCAGATCATATAGCCGGGCTTGAACTTGTGACCAATCCATCAGGTGAAATTAACCGTAGCAGATTGAAGAATATTTCTCTGATAGTACAAAGCCGTGATACCTGAAACAGAAACTCCGCTTGCGTTTAAAAGCGTTACCACAAGAGACGTAATGGAGGGAGAAACGGCATTGGCGACTGCCGCATTCAGCGATCCTTGATCCAGTGTGGCAGTAAAACCTAAAGACGCATAATAACTGTCTATAGCAGAAAGCGCGGCATTTGTCAAAACAGATGACGAAGCGTTACCTACAATTGTGCCGCTGACAACGACGGAAGAATAAAGCGGCGTTACTCCCGAAACTGTATACGGCACGCCTGCGGGGCGATTGCCTAAATTTGTCAGAGAGCCGACAATACCGTCCAGTTTTGCTTTCACCAAACCTAAAAGTGTGCTTGATGCGCTTCCACTTCCGTTATCGACATAAAGCGTAAAGCCCGGTGTAATGGTCTGGCTGTTTTGCTGCTGCACAATCCACGGTTCGTACAGATTGGAATACTCTACGGATTCGCCGGTTCCTGAAACAGTAACTCCAATCGCCGCGTTTGCGATTGCAACGGGTGTTCCAAGTCCGGTAGCGGCTACAGTCGCGGTAAAACGAGCCAAAGTCTGGCTTGCGGTTTCTGCGGCCTGCCCTCCCGAGGTAACAGCGTAGTTCGTGCAAAAGAGTGCGTACGGAAGCCCTGTAACAATTTGCGTAATTGTACCTGCGGAAACGTTTCCCG
>JAJZEU010000127.1:2389-2888 GCA_021805625.1 Microcaldota archaeon | reverse complement strand
CATCACCTGGTCCTGGCGGTCCTGCAGCTTCTCAAGCTCCTTCGTCATTGCGTCTATCCCTTCTATGCCCTCCATGATATCTGCCCTTCACTACTTCATTTGTTGCAAAAGCATTATATTGTGTTTGCACCGGCAATGCCGCACTACCAAATTATCCCCTTGTCATCGCAGTCGAGCTCAGCGCCGCAGTTCGGGCACCTTACGTGGCATGCCTGCAGGTATTCCATGCTGTAGCCGCACACAGGGCATACTACATCCTCACGCTCTTCCGACATGCTCTCTGCCATACCAGTATAGGTACTGCTGGGCATAGCCGGCATAGCCATTCCACTTTGCTGATGCAAAGCTGCGTATCTCCTTCATGGTGATGTTGCCGGATTTCGTCTTCTGCATATCGCTGCCGTACACCTTCTTCATCGTGCGCTCCACCCACGTGTCAACGGGAAACGCTTCGAGCTTCTTGTAACCCATAAGAAGTATGCAGTCTGCAACCTTCTCC
>JAJZEU010000127.1:0-2379 GCA_021805625.1 Microcaldota archaeon | reverse complement strand
TGCGCGTATCCCCGGTAATTTCCCCATAGTTCAGTGGAGAGTGCATGTATCTGTTTTATACTTCTCTTTTTTCCTTTGAAGTATATCCTCTCCATTGTGCGCTTTATCCATACATCAATAGGGAATGCTTCAAATTTATTGTATCCGAACAGAAGTATGCAGTCTGCAACCTTCTCCCCTATGCCTTTTATTTTGGTAAGCTCCACTTTTGCGTCAGCATATTTCATACCATACAAGGAGCTTGCAAAAGATTCATCGCTGAACGCCAAAGCGGCGCTCCTTATGTACCTGGCCCTGAAGCCCGTGCCGCATGAAAAGATCTCATTCACTTTTGCGGCAGACAGCCGCTTGGCGCTAGGAAAAAGTCTGACCCTCTTGCCGTTGAGCTCCTCTTCATCGCCGAACCTGCCTATAAGCCTTTTCATTATGAACCTTATCCTCTTGACGTTGTTGAACTGCGAGACCACAAAACAGAGTGCGGTTTCCCACGGATCGTTCTCGGTTATCCTCATGCCGTAGAAGCCGCTTATGGCGCTATGCATGAAGCTGTCTGTGCCTATCCTCGAATATATTTTCCTTATATCGTCTCCGAGGCTTAGTCTCTTCCTTGCCTCAGACCAGGCTTCGTTATCGGAGTAGTCCCCATATGAATTGCAGGATATTTCAGAGGAGTTATCTGCACCGAGGCTCTTTGCAGCTATGTTCAGCATGCCGTGCTGGGTGACGTAGCTCAGCTTTTCATATGAGCCTTCGGCAGAGTAGTCTCCAAAAAAGGTCAGCGGTTGCGCGCTCTCAACAGTATATTTCAGGTTGAAGTCCTTGGCAATCATGCATTATACTATCCTTATTCATCTTTTTATTACTTGGTTTTGAAGCTAGACGAGCTCCCCTATATTTTTCCTGACCTGCTTCATCGTGTTCCTGTCGCGTATCGTTACGGTATCATCTTCAAGGGTTTGGTAGTCTATCGTTATGCACTTTGGCACCCCGATCTCATCGGCCCTTGCATACCTCTTGCCTATGCTTCCCGTTTCAGCATAGTAGCTTGGCACCTCTTTTTCTATGAGCAACGTGCTGAGCTCCATAGCTTTTGAGACGAGCTTCTCGTCCTTCTGCAGCGGGAATATGCCATAGAGATACGGCGCCACCCTTTCGTTCAGATCCAGCCATTCCCATCCACGTTCAAGGCCTTCCTGAACCGACGTATCGAGAAGAGCAAGGAGTATCCTATCAATACCAAAGCTTGCCTCGACCACATGCGGAAGCACTTTCTTGCCGTTGCTCATAATAGAAAGGTCTTCTCCCGACATCTTTGCATGCGCAGAAAGATCGTAGTCCGTCCTGTAGTGGGTGCCTCCTATTTCTATGTAACCATATGAAGTCTTTACCTCAAGGTCAAATGCGGCTTTGGCATAGTGTGCCCGCTCGTGCTCTTCTATTTCCCTGAAGCGGTACTGTTTGCTGGAAAAGCCGAGGCTCTCTATGAACCTGCACGCCAGGTTTAGGATCATGCCGAACGCTGCGTTGGGCACCTTTCCGTTCTTGAGGAGGTATTCTATGCTGGCTTCAATCGGCTCCTTTTCGCCGCTTGCGAGGAAGCTGATGCTTCTCCCCGTAAGCTCCTTTACATTCATGCCTGCAAACTCCTCAAGTTCAAGGCCAGGGTCGAAGAAGAACTGGAGTTCCATCTGGTTGAACTCCCTCATCCTTATGAGCTGCTGTCTCGGCGAAATCTCGTTCCTGTAGACTCTACCTATCTGCGCTATTCCGACGGGGATGCTTATTCCATACATCTTGCTCAGCGGTTTGAAGTCTAGGTATGCTCCCTGGGCGGTTTCAGGTCTGAGATACCCCACCTCTTCGCCGACGGATCCTATGCCGGTCTTGAACATGAGGTTGAACCTTTCTATCTGCGAAAACTCCCCGCCGCATTTTTCGCACCTTATGCCGTGTTCCTTTATCCTTCGCTGCATTTCCTGCTGAGACATCCCGCTTACCGCTGCCATACTTTCCGCATCGCCGCGCTCAGCATAGAACGATTCCAGGAGCTTGTCTGCCCTGTAGGACCTGCCGCAGCGCATGCATTTCGTTATAGGATCTGTGAAGGTTGCCAGATGGCCGCTTGCCTTGAACACTATTTCCGGAAGGAGCGTGGTGCTGTCTATTTCCAGCGAGCCAAGTCTGTCCACGTAGAGCCTCCTCCACGCATTTTCTACATTTCTTTTTATCCTCAGCCCTATGGGCCCGTAGTCGTAGAAGCCGCCTATCTCCTTGTATATGCTGAATGCCTGGTAGAAGATGCCGCGCTTTGCTATTATGTTGGCGGCCCTGTTCTCCTTCTTCTCCTTCGCCATGCGATCACAACCCCTCCAATAAATC
>JAJZEU010000077.1 GCA_021805625.1 Microcaldota archaeon | reverse complement strand
GCTCGCCTTTGGCAAAGAGGTAGCAATTGCATCGGAGCAGTTGGCGCTCAGGGCGAGGCACAGGATAGAGGCTGCATTGTCTAAGCAGTTCCAGCTCAGGCCAGACGAATTCATGGAGAACTACAGCTTCTACTTCATCGACGGCAGCAGGGTGGAGGCCATGAAGAGCAGGAAGAAGCTCGTCGCGGGCCTTCTCGTAGACGAGAAGGACGTCTCGGAGCTTGATCCAGCATATGTTGACGATTTGCTCAGCAGGAGCATCTCCTACAACTTCGACGACGCCTTCTTTGTCGGGTGGGAGGGCGCTGTGCTGATAGACAAGCTCAAGAGCTACGACTACGAGCTGCTGATGGCAGAGATAGCCAACATGCAGCTGCTCAAGCTGAGGATATACAGGAGGAAGGCGTCCGAGCTGCTCAGCGCTACAGGCAAGGACATAGCCGTCATGGAGAACATGGGCATACTGCAAAGGAGCTTCAGCGGCAAGGCGGCAAGGCTGAACAACAGGCTCAGCCTCTTCTCGGACGAGCTTGCAGAGGTGCTGAACAGGATGGACAACACCGTATTCGGCCTCGGGGAATGGTATCTCTCAAGGCTCTACAGCCTGTTCTCAGCGGTTCTCAAACTGCAGCCATTGAAGGAAGCTGTCATGCAGGCGCAGTCCAGCATTGCAGCAAGGAAGGAGCTTGCCAACGAGTCTCTCAATGCAAAGAGGAACGATGTGCTGGAACTGATCATAATACTCCTCATAGTTGTCGAGGTCTTCCTGGAACTCGCCTACCTCATGAAGTAAGCGCAGCACCGCTGCCTGTCTGGCGTTATGCAGAAAGCCCAAAAAGAGCGCAGATCCAGCATTCGTCGAAACCATACGTGTATGATAGAACAGCAGTATAACAATTGACGAACTTTAATCAGTGATTTATATAAAAAAGTTTATACAAATCGAAAGTATTTAAATACTATTACTCCAATCATGTATCACAAAATTGTGTTAAGTGATAGAATGAAAAGTCTAAACGCAAAGAGAATAGCCGCCATCGCGGCTAGTTTGGCTGTAGGTCTTGCATTCGCAGGACCCGTGAGTTTTAGCAACATACCGATAATAAACAGCGCAGGCCAACCCGTAGTCCAGATCGTAGTGGGCTCAGCCGCTGCGGCTAGCGACGGAGTAGTCGCTGCGAACATCGCGGCAGTGATAGGGAACCTCGCATACACTTCAACTCCAATAACGGCAACAGTCGGAGGGCAGAGCAACGTGAAGTGCGTCGTAACAACGCCGAGCTGCACGCTCTCGAACCAGCAGGTCTACCTCGGAGAAAGGGGCATAGTGACAGCAACAGGAAGCTACTCATTCAAGGCGTTGATCGGATCAGTGCTCAATGCAGGAGTGCTGAACTTCAACAACGTGGCAAACACAAAGACGCTTACCTCAAACACCCAGTACGCATACTCTGAATCCAGCACACCATATCCTGTAACATCAGGCAACCCATTGGCGATAAGCGCATACGCTGGCATAGGGCCTCTTTCAACCCCTACATCAATAACAGCAAGCAACAACGGAGGCGGAACAGCATTCAGCAGGTTTACTCTGAGCAACTTCGACAACATAGTCGAATTCACGAACGCGCAGGTTCCTGGACTTGAGTCAGCATCAGGGCAATACTCTGCATCTGAATCCCTATGGCTGATGGGCTTCCCTGTCTACAACCAAAACACGGGAGCGCTCAACCTGATGGATGCGAATGGCGCATACGAGATAAGCTTCGGCAAGCCAATAAGCCTCTTCACAAACGCCAACACGGCAACAGTGAACCATGCGACATTCACGATGTTCGGAGAGAACTACACAATCTACAATGCAAACACATCTAGCTCATTCCAGGCAACGATGAACAGCATCACGAGCAGCAACTACATTGTGGGTGGATCGCTGCAGTTGGCAGAGTCAATGGCGCCTCTCCAGTTGGTGAACGTCTCGCAGAGCATAACAGCAGGGCAATTCAAGGTAACGTTGCAGGACCTCTCATATCCGAATTCATCGGGTTCGAGCACAGCCTACCTGATAGTATACAATAATGGTGTACTGACAAACAGGACAGCAATCGCCCCGGGCCACATTCAACCAATCAATTCAAGCGGCACACCTCTGTACATAGATGTGGTGCAGACCTTCCCTGGCTTGTACGCATACCAGAAGTGGGCCAAGATACAGCTCTTTGCCAATGTCTTCAACGTAACCAATGGCAAGGTCTTCAATGCAAAGAATGACTGGTATACGGCGCTGCACTTCTCAACGAACCAGTCTACTGGTAGTACGAATTTCCCCTACACGACACTGCAGGGCATAGTGCTCTACAGCAACCTCTCGAAGACAAACACTCTAAGTGCAGGGCAGTCCTTTGACTACATAACCAATCCGGCAATGTGGAAGGCAACCTTTGTTGGTGACACGCTTGGCACACCAGGAAGCGGCAACTCAAACTACGACTACATAACGGCTACGACAGGCTCAGGCTCCTACACCTACACCAACCCAGAAAAAGGTGGCGTGATAGGCACGACGCCATTTACTCCAGTGGGCTACAATGCCCTGAGCGGCAACTTTGAGTCTGCATTCGGCACAGGTGCAGTTTCAACAGTAAATGTCTCTACAATAACAGAGCCTGTGAACCTCTTCACAGTCTCAAGCTCAGTGCCGACAGCATTCCAGATAACCACTGGTGGAAGCTATGCGCAGCCAACAGCAAGCGTTTCAAACGCACAGTACATCCTTGATGGCTATTCGCTGACGCCAGCGAACGTAGTCGCGAGCAACACACTAAGCAGCCTGCCTAATTCAGGATTGTATGTAGTCCTTACGAACAATGGTGGTGGAATAGCGGGGAA
>JAJZEU010000029.1 GCA_021805625.1 Microcaldota archaeon | reverse complement strand
CGGTAAAGCGGAGCATTGCCCCATTCTCATCGAACTCATTGCCAAGCATCCTCTTCCAGAGCCCTTTGTTCTCTGCAGGGCTGCTGCTTCTGTGCTCGCAGGCGCGCCCCTCTGCCCTGTTTTTCTTTACCTCCTCCTTACTGCACATGCATACGTATGCCTTGCCAGCTTCTATCGCCTTCTCTGCATAGCGGTATAGCTCAGGAATGTTATCGCTGGCGTAGTACTCCAAATCAAACGAGATGCCGAGCCACTCCAGATCTCCCTTGAATGCTTCGACAAACTCCTGCCTTTCGACATCTGGGTTCGTGTCGTCAAAGTAGAGGGCGAGCGTGCCGCCGTAGATGTCTGCAAAGGTCCGCTCGAGCCAGGCCACTTTCGCATGGCCCAACTGCATGTAACCATTGGGCTCTGGAGGGAATCTTGTTGCAAACTTGCCTTGCACGGCCCCGTCGAGTTCGAACCTGGGCTTTGCAGTCCTTTTTGACCGCGCCTCTCCCTCAGCATCGAAATCAGATCTGTATTTACTGAACTCCTCGTCTATTGCGCTAGCGCTAAGCGCATTTACTTCCGATATTACCCCCTTGACAATGATTGAAAGCTCCTTTATGTTGCTTCTCAGGCCAGGCATCAGGGAGATTATCTTGTTGAGCACAGGGCCTTCATTGGCCCTGCCGTAATCGTGCGCGTTCTTTATCGAATATTTCCTTATTGCCTCCTTTGTTTCTGCGCTTATTTCCATTTCACGATGCCCCTATGCTCATGTTGTATATGCTGTATGCTGTGGCATTTGCGGTGAATAGCGCGAAGATTCTCACATTGGCTTTGTTGCTGAAGTTTCCGGTAAGGTTCATTGGAATAGAGTAATTTCTATACATTGCCGGCACAAGCATTGTCAGGGGCTGCTTGCTCGTGCCTGAACTGTAATACAGCGTCACTGTCTGTGGAATCGCAAGATTTGCCGATGCCGAGAAGGTAGTGCATTGGAGTGCAGAACTTATGTTTCCAGAAATGTATGCGTACACATTTGCTGCGTTGAAGCTGCCCGTTTCGAGCTTGTAGGAGCTGTTGAGCTGGTAGTATGCGCTCACGTAGCCCTTGCTGCTCAGTCTTGAAAGCATGCTCCCTGTCTCTGAAATTGTATTGGCGCTCAGGCTTGAGTTCTTGCATGAAATGTTTATGCCCATCGCCTGGGAATACCCGACAATTATTACATTTGCGGTGCCTGTTGCAGGGTAAAGCGCGGGGATGACTGTTGTGGTTGTCTTCTGCGTTGTGTTGCCCGTGCCTCCAAATGATGCATACGATGCCAGGAATATGACTGCTATGAACAATATCCAGATGGCTTTCTTGAGACTCTGCTTTTCCATCCCATCACAACGTTTTAATTTTTATCCACAGATATATCTAAGCTATTCTAAGCTGTATCTAGGCTGTATGTAGAGATAGTTGCAGCAGAATATATAAAATGTGATTTCATGGCTTTCAAAGACGGAGATTTTGTAAAGGTAGAATACAGTGCTTGGAGAATGGTCGATGGCTCATTGGTTTATACGACCGATGAGAAAAAAGCCCAGGATGCTGACATATTCGACAAAGACACCAGATACGGACCGCAGCTTGTCGTGATAGGCAAGGGAATGCTCATAAAGAGCCTTGAGGATGCGATAAGAGGCATGGGACTTAACGAGACGAAGACGCTCGAACTTGAGCCGAGGGATGCGTTCGGAGAGCGCAGCCAGGAGCTGGTAAGAGTGATATCGATAGCAGACTTCAGGAAAAGGGATATAGAGCCCTATCCCGGCTTGAGGATAGATATAGACGGTTTGAGCGCGACTGTAAAGAGCGTGAATTCCGGAAGAGTGCTCGTAGATGCTAACCACCCGCTAGCAGGCGAGAAGGTACGATATGAGATAAAGGTGGTAAGCCAGCTTTCTTCGGAGGAAGACAAGGTCAGGAGCTTTGCTGAGATGTATAAGCTAGCGCCGGCCAAGATAGAGATTGAAGGCAAAACAGCAACACTTGTTTTCGGAACAGAGATAAAGAAGGATGCAAACTTCCTTGTCAACAAGTCGCAGGCGGTAAGCAGCATATTGGCTTACATGGAAGAAATTGAGAAGGTAGTCGCAAAAGAGGAATATGAGAGAGAAAAGGGCAAGATAGAAGAAGGAAAAAAGGAGCAAAAGGAAGAGGATAAGCAACAAGAAGAGTAGCTATTCGTTTATGTTGAGCGCATATGTGCCGTTGACCTTTATCCCCAGCCTCTTGGCTATCTCCGACTTCTCGGCATTTAGTATGACTACATGGCCGTTCCACTTGGTGGTCAATGCAGTTGATCCGCATAGGGGGCATACATCCCCCTGGGCTATTATCAGTCTGCAGTTCTTGCATGCTTTTTCCATATGATTACCTTCTTTGCCTCCTGCCCATTGGGCGCTTCTGCTCCTTAGGCTTTGCAGTTATCCACTCTGGCTTGCCAAGTCCTTCTGGCCTCATAGTGAGGGCTATCTTAGTGTCTTTTATGTTGCTCTTCATGCTGATTGTAGATACCTTTGAGTATACGATATCACCCTTCCTCACGGTCTTGCCTGTGTTCTTGGAAACGAATGCTTCAGACTTCCTGTCATGGCTTACGAAATCGTTGGTAATCTGCGACAGGTGCACAAGCCCTTCAAGGGGCCCTATCCTGACAAAACAGCCAAACTCCATTATCTCGGATACCTCTCCGGAAAGCACCTCGTCTACCTCCAGGGAAAATGCAAGTGTGTCAAAGGTAACGTCATGATGCGTGGCCGGATCGCCAGGCTGTATGTGGCCGTTGCTGACATCCCTTATATTCATTACAGCGACGATAACGCCCAGGTCTTTGTCGATTGTCCTTTCGTACTTGTTTCTTAGTATTGTGGTGGCCGTTTCTTCTATGTCG
>JAJZEU010000036.1 GCA_021805625.1 Microcaldota archaeon | reverse complement strand
TCGATGCAGCTCCATTGTTCCCATGTCCGCTGTAGTCGTTTGCATTGCCGTTGAGCGGCCACCAGCCGACCAGGCCTTCATTTGCAATCGGCAGCGCAGCAATGCCTTCCTGGTAAAGCCGATTGACTTGGCTTGATGGAAGAGGTGTATTGTAGAGCTGCACATTGCTGAAATTGCCATTTGTGAAGTAGTCTCCACCCGCATAAGAACCTATAAACACGTTGTATGTGTTCTGGCCTAGGCTTACCCCATTGCTGCTGCCTACTTGAACTCCGTTCACGAATGTATTTACTGTGCCGCTGCTTGCGTTAAACTCGCAGGTCAGAAAATAAAATATGTTTGTGGTCAAGAGACCAAAGAAGGTGTCTACTCTACTTCCTGTAGGGCTGTAGATTGTACAGTCGGGACCATTTCCTGTACCTGTTGAAACGTAATCCCCATAAATATAATAAGTTCCAGCCACGCCCACCGCACCCCTATCTATCATCATCCAAGCTGTGTTTGTGTTGAACTTCGCCCAACCAGATATAGTAAATGATGCTGGCATCAGGCTGTTGCTGTTTCCCACATTTATAGTACTTGAAGCACCGTTGAAGCTTCCTGCAGTGATTGAGCTTGCTGAATTTGTGGTTGAATTTGCATAATTTTGCAGTGAGACGAAGGAGGTATCTCCGAATACGGTGCCGTTATAGCCGTTGCCAGAGTAGTCGTTGGCATTTCCGCTGAGCGGCCACCAGCCGACCAGATTAGCGAATATCGGGGTTCCTCCAATTCCATCTGAATATAGTTGTTGCAACTGAGTGCTTGACAGAGCAGTATTGTACAGCTGCACATTGCTCATGATGCCCTGGAAGTTATAGTCGCCCATATTGCCATTGCCTGTGCTTCCGAGAGAGCTTCCGATTGCCAAATTGCTGATAGAACCTGTTGTTGCGGCTGCAGTGCCTGATAGAACGCCGTTTAGGTATATCGATTCTCCTGATGCGCTTTGAACAATCGCTACCTGCGTCCAGTTTTTGATTGGAACGCTATTTGCAAAAGATGCGGCGCAGTTGTTTGACGCGCCACCAACATAGATACTTTGGCTTGAGTTGTATGCAATCATTATTGAGGAGCTTGCAGAACCCAAATACGCCATAACGCTTGCATTGTTCTCTCCAGAAGCAATGCATCCTGTGGCATACCTGCCCCTAGCAGTAGGATATGCCCAAAAGACGAGAGTAACGCTGTTCATGGAAACTGCGGAAGTAGGTGCAGTTATGTAGCTCTGGCCATCGAAGCTTGCAGCGTAGTTTGGACTGCTCCATGATGCATCTGTGAGAGTGCCTGCATTGCCGTTGCCGCTTATGTCATATGCCGTACTCCCCTGACCTTCTGAAAGCGGCCACCAGCCCGCCAGACTAGACTCTGTTGACACGTTCCCGTTAAATGCTGTTGCCTTTACCGTAGCCTTGCCGGTCATTGCATTCTGAGTGAGGAATGCTGTGGCTATGCCATTTGAATTGGTATAGTTAGTGGTAGCATGCCCGCTGGCACCGAACGTGCCGAGAGTTGATGTGAATCCTACCAGAATGTCGTTTAGCGATCCGCCAACGGAATTAGTAACCTTTGCGAATATCTCCGCTGCTGTGGGGAATAGTACAGGACCCGCCGCCGCACCGTTGTCGCCGTTGCCGGAGTAGTCGTTCGTGTTGCCGTTGAGCGGCCACCAGCCGACGAGGTTTGCAGGAAGTAGGGGTTTACCACCAATGCCTCCGTTGTAAATGGCCTGAACTTCATTAGCTGAGAGAGTGGCGCTGTAGATCTGGACGTTTGCAATCGAACCGTTGAAAAGGGTCGTTGAACCTATAGTGCCATAACCTATGTAGAGAGGATTTGTGCTGGTTGCCAGGCTGCTTTCGCTACTTCCTGATGCATATCCACAATTTGCATTGATGCATATGAATGCACTGCCGCTATTTGATATCCCGCCGGCGAGAAACACCCATTTGTCTAGGGGCACGAGCAGAGTTGAGCGCACAGGAGTTACAGGAAGGGTTCCGTCTATTACTGCACTGCCTAACGCGTTTACGGATAATTCATACTGAGAATCTTTTCCAACCACGCCAGCACCATTTCTGTTATCTGTAGAGTATGCACGCAGATACACCCATGCGGTTATGGAAACTGTATTTGTGGGGTCTAGGCTGGCGGAGTCTGGTATGCTGATGTAGCTGTTTTGCCCATCGAGTTGAGCAGCGTGCACCACCTGGCTCTGCAGGCTTATGCTGCTGGCCTGGCTGGTTGTGTTTGGGCAGCCATAGTCTATGCAGACCTGACCGCCAGCGCTTGCTATGTATATTGTCGAGTTGGCTATTGGAATAAGGTAGGCGCCGGTGCTCTGCTTGAACGATGGATTTGACACTATGCTGCGCGCCGCGCTGTATGCTATGGCTTGAACCACCTGCGTGCCTACGGATGCACTGACTATAACCGCGCCGCCGCTTGTTATTGTGACGTTGAACGGCGTATTGCCTATCCTGTTCGTTATTGGAACCGATGCAGAATACGTTCCAGCCTCTGCTGCTGTATCGATCTGTGCCGCTATGTTCTGCGCTGCAAGCTGCAGTTGCGAAAAGGTCTGCTGGCCCATGCCAGTTGACCTCTGCGAGGCTATAAGTGCAAACAGGAATAGGAATACTAGGAGCACAAATGAGAATACAAGCAAAAATTCAAGGGAAAGCTGCGCTCTTAGCATCGGCAAGCGACTACACCTCTGGCATCATATACACACACGGGACATTGCTGCCGTTGGGGCATACGTTCTGTGCGGTTACGTTTATCAGATAGGTGCCTGCAGCTGTTATTCCGCCAAGATTGCCGCTTACGTTCACAGGGGTGTAGGATGTGATGTAGCTTATTCCTGACGGAGAGCTTACACCTACCACT
>JAJZEU010000129.1 GCA_021805625.1 Microcaldota archaeon | reverse complement strand
CCCATGCTATTTCGTTTTACGTCGGTATAACTGGTCGTAGTAACACCTAGTTACCGACGTAGAATAAGAATAAAATGTTACCTTGTAAGGTTCACTTTACATTTAAGCTACGCCAGCACGTTCAGAACTTCGTTCTTCACGTGGGCTAACGCTCCAACGAGCTGCAACCCACAGAAACGAGCGGTGGACAGCGTACCTTTGGAATACAGGACCGCATCTACATAAAATATCCTGACGGCAACCTGCAAAGATTCGTACCTAGGACATGAGATTCCTGAAACTCGCAAGGTCTATGGAGCCCCAAAAGGTGCACATCGGGAATCCTTTTGCCTGAAGAGATTCAGCCCAGTACGACTATTGTCTTCGTTTTTACCACTCCGGCCGTAGCATCGATGTAGTTAAGAAGGATGTCCTTGAAATGGGCGGTATCCCTCGCTATAACCTTGACCAGTATGTCGGCTTCCCCTGTTATGATGTAGCCTTCCTTGACGTAGGCAAGATCCAGAAGCTCTTTCAGGAGCTTGTCCTGTGTCTTGCGCATGCCTTTCAGCATGTTCACATCGATGTTGATGAGGACGAATGCAGTGAAGGGAAGACCTGCCTTCTTCCAGTCCACCTCTGCTTTGTAGTATCTTATCACGCCTTCTTTTTCCAGTTTTCTCATGCGGTGGTGCACTGTTGATAGGGGAGCGTTGAGCTTCTTTGCCAGCGCCGTATACCTTATAGTTCCGGAGTCGGCTTTCGCAAGCAGTTCCCCATCAATCTCATCCATGTTGTATTCTCTTCATAATCATATGTGAACTACCCCGCTCTTACAGGCTTGGTTTCTGCCTGTCCATTGTTTGGGACTTCCGCTTCCTGCCTCTTTGTGTCAGGGCATATCCTGAACTTGTAGGCGCGAATTGCTTCCACGTTTCCTGTTTTGTTTTGCATTCTTATATACCTTCTTGCACGTTCTAACCCACCATTGAGATGATGGGTTTGCGGGGCGAATCATTTATCAAACAGTAAGAGCCGCGAGCACGGCCTTTCCGGAGAGCATTACCTTCTCTTCCAGCTCTGAGTGGCTGAAGAGCTTAGTGTGCTTTATGATGTTATCACTCACTATGAGCAGAGATGCGGTCTTCAACCCTTTTCTTTTACCGAGCATAAAAAGAGTGGCTACCTCCATCTCTACAACTCTGTTGTCGTATGCTGCAAGTTCCTTCGCAGTTCTGTCGTCCAGAGAATAGAACGAATCCGTACTGTAAGCATTAGTGATTACGAATTTCATGTGCAGTGATTCGATTGCGTGCATTATCTTCTCGGTCAACCCATAATCCGGCGTCTGCGCCATCGCCTTGTCGCGCAGCGCGGTACCTATGTACTGTGTCACCGTGCCACCGTAAGTATATGTGGCGCCAACAGGCACTACCAGGTCGCCTACCTTCATAGTTTCATCCAATCCGCCGCACGTTCCCAGTCTCACCATCTCTTTTGCTCCAAGCTGTGCGAGCTCCTCTATCACTATCGCTGCAGAGGGCTGGCCTATCCCATGTGCGACTATCGTAACGTACTTGTTGTTGAACTTACCTGTGTAGGCTATGAAACCTCTGTTTGTGTTTACGAGCCGCGGCCTTTCAAGCAGTTTCGAAAGCGCCTCGACCCTGGCCGGATCGCCGCAGATGACCACCCTGCTGGCAACGTCTCCTTTCTTGGCGTGTATATGTGCTGGCATTGTTACACCGGTAAATACAATCTATGCGGACGAACTACTAAGATTTGAACTCGGATACCCGTCATTGCAGTAGCGGGCATGACGGGATTTGAACCCGCAACCATCTGGTCCGAAGCCAGACGCGCTGTCCAAGTTGCGCCACATGCCCATCTTGAATAGGGCGTGGAGCATATTTATGCTATTCGTTGCTGCTGCTTATTTCCAGCGGTTCTATGCCATCGATGAAATCGTTCTTTACATCACGGAGCATGTCAAGAAACTTCTGCCTCTGGTCTTTTCCAAACACGTAGAAGGACCACATCGACAGGAGGTCTTCCCTTATGTCGGAATTTACCACTTCCTCTATCTCCCTCTCGCTTATCTCCCTCCAGCCATCGGAGAAGGCGCATTGCGCCTCATTCATTATTGCTACCTTGTCGAATTCTGCGCCATCATGCATGTAACGGTAGGTTTTCCAAGACCTTGAGGAAAGAGCTGCGATGAGAATTGCTCTCTCTTTTATCTCGTTGTCCTTTCCCTGGAGATCTCTCTTCTTTGATACTTTCCTGATCTCAGCGAGGAATAGCTCATACTTGTTAATGGCCGCCCTGTTTGGCATATCATCAGCTTAACATATTGTTAATCAAGTATTTAAAGCCTCTTCAATTTCGCAAGTTCCCCGATAACCGAGTTTTATGTTTTTGAGGTGATACACTTTTAATCTTTTTTATGTTAATAACTATCAGGCGACAGTGGTTTTATGAAACTCTTCAATTTATTCGGGAAGAAAAATGTGAGCGATGAGCTGAGCAAGGCTGCACCATACAGGATCATTACGGAATTCGTGCCTTACAAGCTCTATGCCAACAGGAAAAGCGTATCATCGCTGATCATAAGGCTCAGGAACAATACTTCGGAACCGCTCATGACCTCTCTGGTGATAGAGGTGCCGAAGCAGCTGAGCATGGACGAGATGGGTTTGCTAAAGTCAAAGGAGATAAGGGTAGGGGATATAGCTCCAAACGAGGACAAAGAGCTCAAGGCAGACATTTTCGGCGGAACCGGAACCGACAATGGAGAGTATACAATCTCTGTTACTGCGTTCGCACACTATAGGGACTATGGACACGTTCTGAATGCCATGAAGAAAAGGACCTCTATTGAGGTTGTTTAGGGCTCTGCTCGGGCCTAGCTTCCTTCTGCTCAGAAGAAATCTTTTTCATTATGCTGGATATGCCGTTTGCTACT
>JAJZEU010000027.1 GCA_021805625.1 Microcaldota archaeon | reverse complement strand
ATACGCGGCGTGCTTCTCATCGGACCCCCGGGAACTGGAAAGACGCTTCTTGCAAAGGCCGTCGCAACGGAGCGCGAGGCAAACTTCATCTCGATAAAAGGGCCCGAGATACTCAGCAAGTATGTTGGGGAGAGCGAGAAGACGCTGCGTGAAATGTTCAGAAAGGCTATGCAGGCTTCGCCATGCATAATCTTCATGGACGAAATCGATGCGATAGCAGGAGCCAGAGGGGGCGATGAGTTCGAATCAAGAGTGGGAGAAAGAGTTGTAGACACCCTGCTTACAGAAATGGACGGCCTGCACGAGCTTAAGAATGTGGTGGTGCTTGCGGCCACGAACAGGCCGGAAGCGATAGATCCTGCACTGCTCAGGCCGGGCAGATTCGACAAAATCATCGAGATACCTATGCCAGATGTCGAGACAAGGTTAGAGATATTCAAAGTGCACACGAAGCGCATGCCGCTTGACAAGAATGTAGACCTCATAGAGCTTGCCAACATGACTGAGAACTACACAGGTGCAGAAATAGAGAACATATGCAGGGAGGCAGGCATGAATGCCATAAGGGTCAGCAGGGACGTAGTGACGAAGGAGGACTTCCATAAGGCCTTTGAAGAAGTGCATCCTGCAATACCTAAAGAAGTAGCAGAGAGGATAAAGCGCTTCAAAGAAGAGCCTGAGAGCATGTACCGCTGAGCTTTTTGCTGTTTGTATGGTGATATATTGAAGATTGTGTACTCGGACACGAAAACGGGCAAGACTGCGCAGGTTGATGTTGAGAAAGAAAGGGAAGCGCTTCTCATCGGCAGGAAAATTTATGAGGTTATCGACGGCTCTGCTGTTGGATTGGAGGGTTACAAGCTGAAGATAACAGGTCTTAGCGACAGCATGGGCACCCCATCAAGAAGGGAAATAGAAGGGACAAGGAAGGCAAGGCCGCTGCTTGGAAGCGCCCCTGGCATAAGAGGCGCAAAGTCCGGGTTCAGAAGGAAGAAGCTGGTAAGGGGCAACACCATAAGCGCAGATACCTCGCAGGTGAACACTGTGATAGTGGAGTATGGATCAAAGCCCATTTCCGAACTCTTTAAGCCCAAGGAGAAAAAGGAAGACGAGAAGGAGGGATAGCAGGCGCAGGTAGTAATCGATGGAATCAAAAACAGAAGCAGTGCAAAGCGAACTTAACATCGGCACTCTCGGCCATGTGGACCACGGCAAGACCACCCTCACCGCTGCGATAACAGGCGTGTGGACCGACAAGCACAGCGAGAGCATAAAGAGGAGTATGACGATAAAGCTCGGCTATGCAGATGCGGTGGTAAGGAAGTGCGATGGCTGCACAGGACCAGGTGCGTATACAACCAAGGAGATATGCCCAGAATGCGGCAGGGAGGCGAAGCCTGTGCGCAGGATTTCAATTCTCGATGCGCCGGGACACGAAACGCTGATGGCGACTGCCATAGCAGGTTCCAACATAATAGACGCGGTTATATTCGTAATATCCGCTTCAGAGCCATGCCCCATGCCGCAGACATACGAACACCTCATGCTGATCAATGCGCTTGGAATAACGAACATCATAGTGGTGCAGACCAAGATAGACATCGTAGGAAAGATTGCGGCAGAACAGCACTACAAGCAGATAAAAGCCTTCCTGAAAGGAAGCGCTGCAGAGAATGCGCCAATAATACCGGTCATGGCGAACAAGGATATAAATGTCGACGCTGTGCTTGAAGAGATTGCAAACATAAAGATTCCAAAGAGGGACCTGGAGGCAAATCCTGTAATGTACATCGCGAGATCATTTGATGTGAACAAACCCGGCACGCCGCTGGCTGCACTCTCTGGAGGAGTACTGGGAGGCTCGATAATAAAGGGAAAGCTTATGGTTGGGGATAGCATAGAGATAAGGCCTGGCATGCATGTCTCAAATGAGAAGGGCAAGGCAGGCACGTATATCCCTCTTGTCACCAAGATTGAATCTCTCTCAACAAGCACTGGCAAGCTTCACGAAGCTGCTGCAGGTGGTCTAATAGCGATAGGCACAGATCTCAATCCTGAGCTTACAAAAGCCGACAACCTTGTGGGCAACATCGTCGGAATGGTGGGCAAGCTGCCCACGCCTGTTTCCACTATTGCCCTGATTTACCACGAGCTCAAGAGAAAGAACTTGCAGAAGCAGGCATTCAAGGAAAATGAACTACTGATACTGGGCATAGGCACTGCTACCGTTGTTGGATTTGTGACAAAGGCAAGGCGGGATACAATAGAGATAACGCTGAGACACCCAATCTGCATAGAAAAGAACGAAAAGGTCTCGATACTGAGGAACTTCTCACAGAGATGGTACCTCACCGGTTATGCTATTGTGACCTGAACTTCACGAGTTTTAGAGGCCTACAAGCAAGAAGGCCCGTCTTGGGGGAAAGGCGGGCCCGTGGGTTTTTACTGTGGAGGTGATACAATTAGTATGCTTGTAGTCGCCTTGCCAGCATTAAATCTATAGAAGACCCTGTGGCCGAGCTGGAACCTGTCCAGCAGCTCCATCCTGTAGAGCTTGTTGAGGCGCGCGCACGCCGCGTTCCTTCCTTTGTAGCGCATTGATTCCTTTATTTCGTCCGCGCATGCCATGCCCTTGGTCTGGATATAGTTTATTATTGAGGCATCGACAGGGGAGAGTGGTATCTCTTTGCTGTTAGGAGCTATAGCATACCCCTCCTCTGCAGCCTTATCCTCTTCATCTATCCTCTTTTCAAGAATCTGAACCTTCTCAGTTATGCTGGCCAGCAGCCTATTTGTCTTTTCCCTCTCTTCCGCCATATATTTGAGCACTTCGGCAAAAGAACGGCCTTCTGCTTCCGAGCTGCTATCTTTTGTTATTTTCTCAAGTTCCTTTCTGATCTGTTGCAGCTCTTCCTCTATTTGCCTGTCTTTTGAATTCATGTTCTTTTACCCCTCCATCCCATCTTGATAGAACCATGATCCTTGCATAATGCTTTCATGAAAGAATCATGATTGAATCACATAAAGAACACTCTTTAAGGTATATAAATCTTTTGGCGAGAACTGTAACTTCCACTGATAAAAAGGGAAGGGCAAATACGCACAGCGGCTTCAGTCATTTGAGATTTCAGAACATGCAATAGCAAATATAAATAATAATACGTATGCATAACAACACATAAGTTATACAACATAACACTTGACTGACTTCTATCGGTAATATAATGCAGCAGATTCTTATACCGTCAAAAAGGGCAAAGCTCCTCAAAGAAGACAAGCAGCTTTTCAAGCGCCTGGAAGACTTGCTGCATTGCAGACTTTCAGTGCAAGAGAACGCCGTAATTGCTGATGGCGAACCGCTGAACGAATACAGCGCAAAGGATGCCATAACCGCATTCGGAAGGGGCTTCAGCATGGGCCAAGTGCAGAAGCTGCTCTCTGGGGACTACTTCTTCTCATCTATAAACCTGCGAGATGCGCTGGGGAAGGAAAACCGCATAAGGAGGATAAAAGCCAGGATAATAGGGAGCAATGGCAAGACCAAGGAATATATATCAGAGGTAAGCGGAGCGAGCATAAGTATATTCGGAAACACAGTAAGCTTTATAGGAACCATCGACGAAATAAAGATGGCAGAGGCAGCTGTCAGGATACTCATCGAGGGAGGAACCCACAAGAAGGCCTACAGGGTAATCGAAGGAATGAGGCGACGCATGAAGGAGGGAGAATTGCTAGGTGCACGCTATGTCAGCGGATAGCAGCAACGTTGCTGCGGACGAGATATTCAAGGAGTTCAAAGAGCACTCTATAGCTGCGTTCTTTAAGAAAAACAGGCAGATGCTAGGATATGCGGGCAAGGTAAGGTCACTGACGATGCTAGTGCACGAGTACGTGACCAACAGCATCGACGCATGCGAGGAAGCGGGAATTTTGCCCGAGATAAGCGCAGAGATAAAACAGACAGGCGAGGACAAATATTCCATAATGGTATCCGACAATGGTCCGGGGATTCCTAAAACCCTGGCTGGTAAGGCCCTCGGCTCTGTTCTGTCTGGGACAAAGTTCCATAGGTACGTGCAACAGCGGGGTCAGCAGGGCATAGGCGCTTCCGGCTGCACGCTTTTCGCGAACATAACAACAAACAAACCGATACATGTGAAATCCTCAACGGGCAGGGACGCTTTCGAATGCGATGTTTCTATAGACATAAAGAGCAACAAGCCTCTGGTTTCAAATGTCGCTGACGTGCCGAGAGACTTCAGGGGACTTATTGTGGAGGGAGAATTCGGCAGCGTAAAGTATGAGAACAGCGACCACGGTGTCTATGAGTACTTGAAAAGGACAGCACTTGCAAACCCCCATGCAAGCATAACACTTACGGATCCTACCGGAAAGCAGTACCTCTTCCCAAGATCCGATAGCTCCATGCCCAAGAAGCCAAAAGCGGTGAAGCCCCATCCCATGGGGCTCGAGTCCAGCGACCTTATAGACTTTGCCCACGTGAGCGCAAGCAGAAAGGTATCATCATTTTTGACAGAGTCTTTCTCAAGGGTATCCCACGACAAGGTAGACGAGCTCAAAAAGATTGCTACCGGCGTTGACTTCGAGAAGGATCCCAAAACATTGACGTGGGCAGACGCCGAGGAGCTCGTCAAGGCATTTTCGAAGGTAAAGTGGATGGCTCCGGAAACGGATTCCATATCCCCGATAGGAAAGAAGCAGGTGGAGGCAGCGATAAAGAACATACTCAATCCAGGCTTTGCCTCCGTTGCAGAGAGAAAGCCTGCAGTATTCCGTGGAGGCATACCTTTTGTAGTAGAAGCCGGCATAGCATACGGAAATGCTTTGCCACAGAAGCAAGCCAACGCATCGGCGCAGGAAAGCACATATGCCGGCGACGAGTCCTTCGAAGAACGCGGCTCTGGCAAGGTGCTGCGCTTCGCAAACAAGGTGCCTCTCCTGTTTGACAGCACAAACTGTGCTATAACATATGCGGTAAGAGGCATAGACTGGAAAAGATACGGCATTTCAGACTTTGATACGGAACCGATAAATGTTATGGTGAACGTATCCAGTGTTTACATTCCTTATTCTGGGGTTGGAAAACAGGCCATCTCTCCGGAAGAAGAGATAATCAACGAGATAAAGTTCGCAGTCATGGAAGTTGCAAGGGAGCTGCAGCGCTACCTGCATGGCGTAAGGAATAGAAACATGCAGGAATCGAAGTACAAAACTATAGTGCGCTACATATCCCAGCTTTCAGGAGATCTAAGCGAGCTTACCGGCGTAAAGAAAGAGCTCATAGAAAAAACCTTGAGGTCGCTGATTGACAGCAAGTACAAGAGTGTTTTCGAAGATGGGGACAACAGCGAAGAAGGAAATGACGGACATGACTGACATGGCAGATCTTCAAATCACTATGGCGTTAAGATTGTCTGTATCGGCAAGCTTTACATAGCTGTAGTATATTCCCATCTTAAGGGCTTCCGCCTCGTCTCCTGAAGCCTCGTAGAGCTTGTCCTGGAAATTCCTCCTTGCTTCGTCGTTTATGAAGATGATGTACCATTTCGAACCTGCTGCCAGGGATATCTTCTTCATTCCGGAAATGCCGGAATATATCAGTATATAGATCTGCACGCCGCTCTTCGTGATGCTTACATCAGCTACCTCACTGCTATCTATGTCTGTGAAGAGCATCGCGTGGGCCACGCAGTAATCCCTGAGCTTCCTGAATATCGCAAGGTACTCCACATCATGATTCGAATCCGCAACCCACTTCTTCGGCGCATAGTAGTTCCCAGCGAAGACTATGCTACCTTTATCTACAAGATAGCTAAGCATCTCCTGCGTGTTCTGAAGGGTTATCGATACAGGCATGTTGTTGTACTTTATCACGCCGCCTATGCCATTCTTCACTTCTTCAGGAGTCAGCGGCATGTAATGCCAGTGGTACATCATGTTCACTCTGTTAAATACGTTTACCACCTGGTCTGTAGTTGTCTTGACTGTGGATTTCTTCACAAGCGGGAACTCCTGCACGTCTATGTAGTAATCATCCCTGATGGGGGCCCTGAGCAGCAGGTTGAGCATTACCACCACTATCGCTATGATCGCGAACTCTATGTAAAAGGTGGGGATGTGGAATATCTTCTTTACATAGTTCTCCGAGTAGGTGTATCTGGTGCCAAAAAGTCCGAAGCCGAAACTCTCGTTGCCGTAAGACACTACTGTACCCTTTGGCAGTGTGTAATATATCCTGCCATTTTCAACCACGCCGCTGTAGTTGTACTGCCCGTTGAGCTCCACACTGTACGTAGCGTTCGCTATTTGGTAGTTGTTGCTGCTCACTGAAAATACGAACGTGCCGTTGGAGAACGAAAGGAGCACTGGAGTTATGGTAACATTTCCCATCTGGAAGAATGCCGCAGAATAATACCTATCGTAGAAGTTCCTGAGAATGGCAATGTAAGAGCCCTGCGGCAGCGAGAAAGAGGTGTACTTTATTATGTTGAGGTTGGTGGAGGTATTGAAAAAGCCTATTGGTATAGTTGAGATGTAGCTCATGTTCCTGTTGTATATGTCGATGTGTGGAGACACGCTTTGCAGTGCAGTGCCGTTCACATTCATCGCTATCTGTATTGGCACGCTCTGGGTCTGGGCTATGCTGCCTGGCATGCTCAACGAGCCGTTCTGTTCGAAGTGCACCCTCGAGTACAGGTTATCTATCGTGCCTGCAGTGCCGTTTCTCGCAAAGACCTTCACGAAAGCATAGGAATCATTCAGTTCCTGCGCCGATGCGTTGCTGTACTGTGGGTACGATGCCGTTGTGAAAACGCCGGCGGTGCCGTTAGCATGTTGCTGCACAGAGAAGCCATAAGTCCCGCTCGCCAGTGCGTTCATCCAGAATCTTGATTCTACCGACAAAGCGATGTCTCTCGCCTCTGCGCTTGCATTGTTCCATCCGAAAGTCTCATAATTGGAGAATGCGATCAGCGTGCCATTGCCGGCCCTTACATATGCGACTGGGCCGTAGTTCGAGCCGCCGACAAAACTAAAGGTGAGATTGCTAAAAGTGAAGTTGCCACCGGTTTTGGTATATCTGGAGCGTGTACTGTTAAGCCCCGCTGTTGCTATGCCATACTGCCTGAGGGTGTTGAGCTGCTGTTGACTCGTCGAGAATATTATACCATCTGTGCCGATGCTCCTGTTGAAATTGTCCCCAACATAAATCACAGCGTCTTGGCGATTGAGGAGCGAAGTTATGCCGGTGTTATTGCCGGCCGGCATGAGCACTGTGGGTATGAGCCCAGAGGGTATTATGACTATTGAGCCGTTGGGGATGCTGCCTATGTTGCTAATACCGACAAACGAAAAGGTGCTCTGGTTGGTCATCAGGCCGTATGCGGCAAGGGAACTGCTGAGTCCAGACAGAAGCTGCTGCTCGTTGAAGCAGTCGTAGCAGTAACTGCTCACGTTAAGCAGGTATATCCTGAAGTCAGGATTTTCGGTGTAGATGGAAAGATTCATTGCCACGCTGCTTACATTCGTGGCGCTGTAGCTCACGAGTGCGTATCCTACCAAGCCAGCAGCATCGCTGTACGTGAGCGCGCTTGCGCTGCTTATCGACCCTCCAAATGATATGACTCCAAATGCACGCGTTGAATTTACAGAATGAAGAGATCGCGTAAGGTTACCTATGTATATGGCAAGGCTCGCAATAAGTGCGACTATGATTACTGCGACCACTACCGCTACGAGCACCTTGGTCTTCCTGCCTGCCATAAGTTTCTAAACCCCCTCCGAGCTCTTCTTCTTGAGCAGATATCTTTCGACTAGCTTCTGCATCGCCCTCGAGAGTGCGTTCTGGTCCCCCCGTACCCTCTTGAGAACGTTGTAGCTCCTTATGTGCTGCACCTTCTTATTTACAGTCACGTAGTACTTCATCGGCATCAGCTAGTTCTTGAGCTCTATGTAGCCAAGGGAAACCATCTTGTCGAGCATCTGTTCTACTCTAGGTGAGGGGAGCTTGTAGTTCCCGGCAAACTCGTCAATGTCTATGGAGTTGTTATGTGTCTCTATCCAGTCCTGCAACATTGCCATCAGCGATTCATCCGAATAGGTCTGCAGGGTCGCGAGGTCGCCCTTGAGCTGGTTGTTCTCATTCTTGAGCTGCGATGCTTGTATGGCTAGGTTCCTGTTCGATGCAGTAAGCTCCATATTGAGCCTCTTGTACTCCCTGTACTCCGAGAGCAGCGCGTCGTACTTATTGAAGAGCGTGCTGTAGCTCTGCGAAAGGCCATTTAACACGTCATCTATGACAGAGTCTACGTATTGCAGGAAGCGCACCTGGTCTACTTGATAATAGTCTGTTATCATCGATAGCAGCGAGGCAACATTCTTTACCACAGCAAGCCTCCTCATCCTCTCGCTTGTATCAGGCGCGATGGAGTATACTATGCTTATTCCTTCATTCCTTATCCTTACTATGTAAAAGAGAAAAGGCTTCTTCTTTATGTTCCTGCTCTCCACCCTAGCTATGCTTGTCTCGCTGTTCTCTATCTTCGAGGAGAAGAATGGGAGCATATCAACTTTCTTTTTGATATCCTCAAAGCTCCCAATTAGCTTGCCCGCAAAGGCTATCTCCTCTACTTTAGGCACTATCTCTTCTTCAGGCACTTTACCACTCAGCGATCAAGAACTATAATACCAGCCAATCTTTAATTATTTATCTCTTGGCGTTCCTCTGCTATGCCTATCTACCCTTATGCTGAGCTGCGGCGTGTAGCTCAGGTAAGAAAGAGCATACAGAAGAGCAATCACCAGAACCGCCATTGCAAGAGTTTCTAACCTTGGAGAAACGATCAGACTTATGGCAGCGAAGATTATCCCTAGTACAGTATATGTTATCCTTCTTGATTGGTACCTGCGCCTCGCCTTTTCATACTTTGGGTAGCACTCCCTGCACACTACGAGTCTGTTGTTCTTTTCGTTTTTTGTAATGTTTGTCTTGAACCATTTCACAGCCTTTATGACGTGATCCTCACGTATCTCTATGCCTTCGCGTTCGTTTCCGCAGATTATGCAGTAGCTTTTTTGCATTTGCCCACCCTATTCCACGACAAGCTCCACCACCCTGCCGTAAGCTTGGTTTATCTTCTCTTCATCAAGGTTGTTCATTATTGCCGTAATCCTTACGTCGTCGATTCCTATCCTCCTGAATATGTTTGTTATGTCTCCCTGCCTGAGTCCCGCCTTCTGCAGCATGCCTGCAAACGCCACCGCATTGGCATGCCTGTGCATCCTTGCAAGGCCTGCTTCAAGGCTGTCTATATTCTTGTCCCCCACGCCAAGTATTGTCAGCATCCTCCTGAGGTCAATCCTATTTATCGCAAATGTCTCTCCCATCGAAACACATCTATCTATGATAATATCTAAAGGTATGTGAATATTCTTGTTATGGTGGAATCGGTAAGACCCATTCCCCTTAGCACCGATATGACGTCCTGCTTTCCTACCTGCTGCTGCAACAGTATCTGCGCAAATGCACGCACGTCCACGAACCTGTTCTTCTTGTCCATCTCCGCGAAGAGCACGTCTATTGTAGATGCGCTCACATTGTTTTCTATGAGCTTGCCATTTAGGTCTATCTTCTCGAAGTAGTATTCTTTCTGCACGTTCTGGTCCGCCATCTCCTCAGTGTTAAGTATCTCCGAGAGCGTTATCGTATATACATCCAGGGGCACCTCTCCCACTACCCTGTTTATCAGAAACACTTCCGGAAACTGCACTGATGTCTGGAACGACATCTCTATCGCTGCCTGCCCGACTCCAAATTTGCCTATCTCCCTCCTCATGAAATCGGAGAAGTTCATTGAGCCCTGCAGGTAGTTGAGGAACTTTTCGAACTTTATCCTGAGTATGAAGGTTGTGCCTACGTTCGAGAATATTGCCTCGTTGATATCTGTAGGATTCTGCGAAGCAACGATTAGTCCGAACTGGTACTTCCTGCCTTCCCTAACTATCATCACAGCATCGCTCCTCTCGTCGCTTGCAATCTTCCACGCTTCGTCAAGTACCACTATGGCCTTCAGCCCTTTCGATGCGTTCCATCCCTCCATGCGCATCTTTTCCTTTAGCGACTGCAAAATGAAGAGTGCGGCAAGAGCCCTGAACTTCTCGTCAGGCAGTGCGGAGAGGTCTATGTCAACGAGTCCTGACGATGCGAGCTTCCCAAGGTCAAGCGTGCTCTTCTTTGCGAAGTAGTCTTCGCCCTCCCTGGCGAACTGCCTCAGCCTGTAGACTGCGTTCTCCAGTTCAGCAGGATATTCATAGGTGCCTTCCTGCAGCTTTTCCTCAAGCAAAGATATGCAGTTCTTGAGCGTCGGCGCTTCCCTCTTCGGATCAGCAATCTCTGAAAGCACAAATCCTGCATTTACATAAGCCTGCTCTATTGCTTCCTCTGTCAGCCTCTTCTGTTCCGGAAAGTCGCTTATGTCGGTAAGTATCTCCAAAGAGGTCATGATCTGCTTCGTCCTGTCCAGGGGCTTCATGCCTGAAAGATCCATTATGTTTATGTAGTCTCCTTTCGCAAGCGATACGATTGTGCCGCCGCTCTGCTTGACCCAAGCCTTGTACTCTCCAGCCCAGTCTATTATTATGGCATTTGTGTTCCAGATGTAGCTCGCCCTTATCAGGAAGGTCTTGACGAAAAAGCTCTTTCCCGCGCCAGTTATCCCAACGACGGCAATATGCGGGTTGGTAAGGCCATCGAAGTTCCAGGTAAATGGTGTGTTGAAGAGCTTTGTTATGCCTATGAAGATTGAGTTTGACGGGTCGTTGAGCAGAAAGTCGGCTGGCGGTTCCGGCGGCCTGCTGAAGAAGGCTCTCTTAGCCAGTTCGTTGCTCATCAGGTGCTGCACTTTTAGTTGGCTCATACTATCATCCTTCCTACCTCTGCTCTTCGAAGAGCTTTGTCATCTCTCCTGTCGTAATTGGAAGTGCATAGTTGAAGTTGAACAGGAGATAGAGTTCCCTTCCTACCACTCTTGAAATCTGGAGGTCAAGGGCATTGAATGCTGTCTGCAATTGGTTGAGTTGATTGTCAAGCGCATCCATTGCTGCCTTCTCGCTTACTCCAACCGCGGTAGTCTCTATGTACATCAGGCTACCAACGGGTCTTTCCCCGCTGGAGATTCTGTCTATCCTCGCCTGCAGCACATTTATCCTCCTCTGGAAGTCGTCTATCGCCATCTGGCTGGGATTGCTGCCGTTCATCTCCTTGGAGAGCTGGAATTCGAGGAAGCCGCGTTTTCCTTCAAGGCCCTCTCTATATTCTTGGAGCTCATGCGCAAATGTTATAGTACTGAACTTGAACGGGAATGATATATTCATAAGTATCCTTTCCCATTTCTCCGGAGCAGAAACTAGCTGCATGTCCTCTGTTTCCTCTATCTTCTCCGCAGAGAAAGCATAACTGTACACATTTGCAGTGAGATAGCCCGTGGCATAATACAGACCACTGATGTTCTTTATGGTGCAGTTCTGCTTTTTGGGTATGTAGCAGTCCTTCGCGGGTATGATTTTGATGTTGAGAATTGATGTAAAGAGCGGAAATACTAGGAAGTCGGCGAAGTTTATTAGCGCTATAATCAGCAGCGCAATAATCGCCAGTATGACAACAGCGATCTTGAAAGGACCATAGCCGCCTATGAAGAAGAGCATCAGGAGCACTACCACTCCTGAAAGCGCAAGGTACATTATAGTTTCTTCATCCATCACAATCCCTCTTCTACGGCCTTCTCCCTCAGTTCTGCACTTACTGTAGAGAACGGTATAGCATATTCTGGCTCCACGAATACCAGTATTTCCTGGCCTGCAGCGACAGTCGCATTTATCCCGAGTGCGGTTCCTATGCCCACTGCAGTTTCTTCCGCTCTCTGTACGGCGAGATTTGTTGCTTCCTCATCTGTGCCGCCAATAGCCGTTACCATAGCATAAGCTATCAGTGCCCTAGACTGCGCCCTGCTTACGTTATCGTAAAGGTTGTGCCACATCGTCACTTCTCCCTTCACACGATCAGTCTGTGTCTGGCTGTCCTTGCCGCTCATTGCCTTCTGATACCTGTCTTCTGCTTCATCCAGCTTTGTCCTTATGTTCGAGATATACTCATCCTTGTTTATTATGTAGAGCTGCGAAGATATCTTCGTGATATTCCTGTTCAGCGACACAATCCTGCTGAACATCTTTGCGAAGTCCAGCTTTTCGTCATCGCTCATCTCTGTTGCAGACCTATATATGGGAATTTTCACGAATGCGCTGGCGTAGACGTCGCCGCCCTTTCTTACTATTATGGCATTCCCTGAGGGCGACATGACGAAAGGCACATCGCTGTTCAATACAGCTGTCCTGTTCTTCATCCTCACCATTGGCATGAAGATGTAGCTGTAGAACCTCATAGAGAAGGCGAGTATATCAAAAATCAGTGCAAGTATAACTAACACAAACCTTATTATGTAGCCGGGCACCATGGCCGTTAGCATTACGAAGAAGAAAGCGAGTATGATCAAGATATAGTAAATAAACGAGTTAATGTTGGCCAACGAAACCACTATTACAGTACTCTTATTC